>CACZWF010000043.1 GCA_902784785.1 uncultured Bacteroidia bacterium | reverse complement strand
AAATTCGGGGACAGTAGGGGGACAAACGTGAAAAGGTCAAAAAGTTAAAGTATTTATTTACAATAAGTTATAGACTTTCCCTATTTCCTGCATCGGAAAATAAGAAAAGTTAAAAAAAACAAGATCGCTATGGTAAAGCATATTATTCTTTGGACATTGAATCCGCAGTTGTCGGATGACGAGAAAAAGGCCGTGAAGGCAGGCATCAAAGAGGGGTTGGAAGGCCTTGTAGGCAAAGTACCCGGCCTCATTGACGTCAAGGTTCAGATTGATGGACGCCTGGCCTCATCCAACGCCGATGTCATGCTGGAGAGCACCCTTGAGAGCGAAGAGGCGCTGAAGGCCTACGCCAAACATCCCGCGCACGTAGCCGTGGCCGATACGAAAGTCCGTCCCTACACGATCCAGCGCTCCTGCCTGGACTTTGAGATTTAATAAACGCCTTCCGCGAAGCCCTTCATTATCTCGGCGCCATCACTGACCGAATCACCAAAACAATACAACCTCAAGGTTTTGTGTCAGCTAGTGAGACACCTTGTAAGTCTTGAACGTCATAATGAGTCTGTATTCTGACTCCCCTACAGCGCGTTCACGAGGGCCTGGATTTTCTGCCGTGTGGCTTCGGTCTTCTGCTCGTCGAGTTTGGCGGTCACAATGCCGCTGTCCTCCACGCCCCAATAATTGCAAATGTCGTGATACTCGGCAAGGGCGCCGGTATAGACATTGGGAGAATGAGAGGAGACCAGCAGGGCCATTTTCTTCACCTTCGCGGGATTATTCACGCAGTACATACGCTGGATGGGAGCCTGCATCTGGGCGGAAAGGGTGAAATAATAAATGGGTGAAGCCAACACCAAGACCTCTGCCTCCGCCATCAGCGGATAAAGTTCCTGCATATCATCCTTTTGGATGCAAGCGCCGTTCCCCTTGTTGTGACAGTATTCGCAAGCCAGGCAGCCCGCGATTTTCTTCCGCGACACATTGACGAGCGTCACCTGGTGCCCTGCCGCCTCGGCCGCTTTCTTAAATTCCTCCGCCATCCAGGCGGTGTTCCCGTTGGCTCTCGGAGAGCCTTGTAAAATCAGAATGTTCATTATGATTTGTTATTAAATATTTTCGTCTAAATCCGTCTTTGCCCGACGAAGGGTGAAAACGATAATCTCTGGGGTGGTGCCCAAGCGGAAAGGAATGCTGCCGCCGATTCCTTCGCTGACATATAAATATTGTTTCGCCTCTTGATAGAGTCCGCTCCATTCCTTGTACATCCACAGAGAGGGTGACCAGGAGCCGAATTTCACCTGTGCAGCGTGGGTGTGCCCGGCCAGCATCAGCGGGATGTCTGTTTTGGGAAGCACTTCGATACGCCAGTGAGACGGGTCATGCGAGAGCAATATCTTAAACATATCGTCCGGAAGTCCTTTCATCGCGGCGCGCAGGTTCCCAATCTCGGGGAAGGGCGGTTTACCTGTATTCTCCACTCCGACAATGGCGATCTGTGCCCCGTCGCGCGTGATGAGGCGATGCTCGTTCAACAGCACCTGCCAGCCCATCCGCCGCTCGGCTTCCACGACCGGACGGGCACCTTCCCGCAAATTGGAAGGTCGCTTCCCGACACCATACATACAATAATCGTGGTTGCCGGTGACCGCCATAACACCATCTTGCGCTTGCAACTGCGACAGCGTCTGTTCAAAAGGAGCAATCTCCGTGGGTGTAGTATTAATCAGGTCGCCGGTGACCACCACCAGGTCGGGCTGTTCATCGTTCACTCGCCGCACCACTTTCTCCAGAAATGCGGTACGGGTGCCGTAGCTGCCGACGTGTAAGTCACTCAACTGGGCGATACGATAACCGTCGAACTCAGCAGGCAGGTTTTCAAATGCCAATTCCACCTGCCTCACCGCCAGTTGCCTCCAACCCAAAACCAGGCCATACAACATCACCAGAGAAACCACAGCCCCCACAGCGATACCGACATAGTTCCCGAGGGCAAACGCGGGCGGCCAGGCGAATGACACCAGTTTGCCAAGAATAGAGAAAATCAAAAGAATCAGTTGCGGCAAGGCGATACAAATCAGCAAACCGACAAAAACATCAAATTTGGCATTGTTGATTCCACTATTTTGAATCGACGCAAGCAGACCTACCGCAAGGACGGTCGGGAGCCAAGCCAACAGATGAGCCCACCACGTTGCACTGCGCAACAGGACCAGCGACAGGTAAATGTCCGGCAGGATAAAAATCAGGCAGAAAACCAGTAATACAAGGACCATAGTCTACAAATATCTAATTCACGACTCCCTGAACTCCCTCGGCGAGTGGTTTGTCGGACAATAAGAGTTTTAAAGCATTTTTAAATGTGTACATATCGCTTGCAAAGTAACAAAAAACATGGGCACATTGTATCGTTCAGACAAATTTTGTGTAATTTCAGATTTGATGCCCCTGACACCAATGGTTGTCGGGGGTATTTTTTTAGTTTTTCAAAAAAAGTCGTACCTTTACGCGCTTTTTTCGAGAGTGTGTAAACAATCGACCTATGATACTCAAAATTATTCTTCTGATTCTCTTTTTCGCCGTGATGATCGGCGTGGGCATCTATTGCCGCCGGAGTGCTTCCGATGTGCAGGGATTTGTGTTGGGAAGCCGCAATGTCGGCTCCTGGCTGACGGCTTTCGCCTTCGGGACCTCGTATTTCTCCGCGGTCATCTTTGTCGGATACGCCGGACAATTCGGCTGGAAATACGGTCTCTCGGCTACCTGGATCGGTATCGGTAACGCACTCATCGGTTCCTTGCTGGCCTGGCGGATCCTGGGTCGCCGTACCCGCCTGATGACGCATCATCTGCAAAGCGCCACAATGCCTGACTTCTTCGGGAAACGTTTCTCCAGCGACGCACTCAAAGTGGCGGCTTCCATTATCGTATTCATTTTTCTCATTCCTTATACCGCTTCACTGTACAACGGACTGTCCCGGCTTTTCAGTATGGCGTTCAGCGTGGATTATGTCTGGTGTGTACTGGGAATGGCCGTGCTGACCGGCATCTACGTGCTGGTAGGCGGTTATATGGCGACGGCTGTAAACGATTTCATCCAGGGATTGATTATGTTGGTGGGTATTTGTGCCGTCATCGCGTCAGTGCTGAACGGCAACGGTGGATTCAGTGCAGCCGTAGCCAGCCTGTCACAAATTCCCTCTGAAGCCGCTCCTGAACTCAACGGAGCCTTCGTCTCCTTCCTAGGCCCGCAGCCACTATACCTGCTGGGTGTCGTACTGCTCACCTCCCTGGGCACCTGGGGACTGCCGCAGATGGTCGGTAAGTTCTACGCCATCCGCAACGAGGCCGCTATCCGCAAGGGTACGTTCATCTCCACCTTCTTCGCCATCATCGTGGCCGGAGGTTGCTATTTCCTCGGAGGATTCGGCCGCCTGTATGGTCAGAGCATCGAATACTCGGCTGCCGGAACGCCTATTTACGACAGTATTGTACCGACGATGCTGGCCTCCCTGCCAGATCTGATGATCGGCGTGGTGATTATCCTGGTTCTCTCGGCTTCGATGTCCACCTTGTCCTCGCTGGTGCTGACTTCCGGCTCCACCCTCACCTTGGACATCATTGACCCGGCCGTGGCCAAAGTCCGCAAAGGCGCCCGTATGAACGACCGCCGCCAACTGCTCTGCATCCGTCTGCTGGTGCTCTTCTTCATCATTATTTCTTCCATCCTCGCCATCATCCAGGCCAAGAGTTCCGTGACCTTCATCGCCCAGCTGATGGGTATTTCTTGGGGCGCGCTGGCCGGAGCCTTTCTGGCACCCTTCCTCTATGGATTGTACTGGAAACGCACTACGGCAGCTTCCGTGTGGGCCTCATTCATTGCGGGCGTAGCCATCATGTGCGGCTGTATGTACTGCACCTTCACAGGTCAGACCTTCATCAGCCCCTATTTCACCTCCCCCATCAACGCCGGCGTGCTGGCTATGGTGCTGGGACTGGTGATTGTGCCCGTCGTCAGCCTTTGCACCAAGATCGAAAAGAAAGAGAAAGTGGAAAAAATGTTCAACTGCTACAGCAGCACGGTCACCGTCCCCGCTTCCCACTCTTTGATTGAAGAAAAAGAAGATTAATCAATATGGAGCGCTCTAAAGAAATCATCCGCACCAGCGTCATCGGGATTATCGCCAATGTCTTATTGGCCTCTTTCAAAGCACTGGTCGGCCTGCTGGCACATTCCGTGGCTATCGTCCTGGATGCCGTCAACAACCTCAGCGATGCGCTTTCCAGCGTCATCACCATTATCGGAACCAAAATTTCCGTCAAGCCGGCAGACCGGGAGCATCCTTTTGGACACGGACGCGTCGAATACTTTACCGCTATCGTGATTGCGGTCATCGTCCTGACGACCGGCGTCACCTCGTTGGTAGAATCTATCAAGAAAGTCATCCATCCCACGGATCCGGACTACACGACCGTCACCCTCATCGTCATTATCGCGGCCATCATCACCAAATTGGTGTTGGGATGGTATGTCCGCCGCCAGGGAAAGAAGTTGGGAAGCGACGCCTTGGTCGCCTCCGGTGCCGACGCACTGTTTGATGCGGCCATTACGCTGGCAACCCTGTTCTCCGCCGGCATTATGCTGATATGGAATGTTTCCTTGGACGGATATCTGGGCGTGTTGATTTCGCTGGCCATCCTGAAGGCCGGCGTGGAAATGCTCTCATCCCCTATCAGCCAACTGTTGGGAGCCCAGGCACCTCCGGACTTGATTCATCAGATTAAAACGGAAGTAATGGAAACGGAAGGTGTTCTCGGCGTGTTCGACATCATCCTGCACGGATATGGTCCGAACCTTTCCATCGGTTCCCTGCACGTGAGCGTGCCCGATACGACGAGCGCCCATCAGATTCACAAGATTACGCGGGGTATTTCCGAAATGATGTATGCGCGTCATCACATCATCATGACGGTGGGCATCTATTCCGTCGCTACCGGTGACAGCCGGGACGCCGTCCTGCAGAAACTGGTCACGCAGACCCTGATGAAACAGGAACACGTCGAGCAGGTACACGGATTTTTCTGTTACGAGGGCGAAAACCGCATCTCCGTCGATGTGGTACCCGATATGTCCATAACGAAAGACGAGAACTTTATCGAGACACTGCAGGCTGCGCTGAAAGAGGTCCTTCCGGACCAGCAAGTCAGCATCATCGTCGATCACAACTACGCCGACTAAACCAGCGCCTTATTTTCGGGCTTCTTCGAGCAGATTGCCGAACTCCTCGATGCTCTCGCAGATCAGCGTAGCACGGTCTTCGGGCACGCTGGCGAGCGCCGTTTCGAGCGTCGTTTCACCAGAGAGGACCAGCACCCCGCAAGCGCCTGCATTGAGGGCGGTCTTGACATCGGTATAGAGCCGGTCGCCCACCATCGCGGCATGTTCGGGCGCAATGCCGTTTTTCTCCAGAATGCCCAGCAGAATGCCCGGGTTCGGTTTCCCGATGACCCTATCCGGATTGCGGCCGCAGGCAGCGGCAATGCAGGCGCAGATGGAACCGCAATCCACCAGAATAGTCTCTTCATCGGTCGGACAGACCCAGTCGGGATTGGTCGCGATATAGGGAATCTCCCGGTGGGAGGCCCACCAAGTGCAACGGCACAGCCGCGAATAGGTCAGCGTCATATCGAAGGCGCCCACCACCACATCGGGACGGTCGTTGGGGTCGTCCGCACAGGAAACAAAACCGGCGGCTTCGAACTGGGAAATCATCGAAGGAGTGCCAAGCAGGAACAGCCGGCGGGCGGAAGGATAATGCGTCTTGATATAATCGATGGCGGCCGCCGTCGTGCTGTACATCTGCCCTTCCCCGCAGGGAACACCGAGACGACGCAATTTCGCGATGTAATCATCCAGCGACTTGGTGGGATTGTTGGTCAGGAAGCAATAGTCAATTCCCATCCCACCCAGCTTCTCAAGAAAAGGAAGAGTATAAGGGAAAAGGGTGCTGCCCAGATAAATAGTCCCATCCATATCCAGCGACACATGACGGATACCGCGCAGCATCGCGCGCATTTCATCCGTCAAATGGTCGACATATTTTCCGTGGTCGAGCGCAAGCATATTTCAATCGGATTAGGCTTTCACAATGGCTTCTGCCAGGGCTTTCAAGGCGGGAATGTCGCTTTCTTTCATCCGGCTACGGATGGTCACCACCGGCTCGATCAAGTCCACATCCTTCATTTCGCAAATCATTGCGCTCATCACGCGGGCGGCGGAAGGAGCCCAGGAGCCATTCTCGATCAAAGCCACTTTGCGATGGCTGTAACCCTTGATTTGCAGGCGATGCAGGAATTCGTGCATCGGGGTGAAAAGACCGCCGTCGTAGGAGGCCGCCGCCAGCACCAGTTTGGAGTGACGGAATGCATCTTCCACATTCTCGGCGAAATCCGTACGGGAGAGATCCACCACTTCCACTTTCGGCGCGCCGGCTTCCTCCAAGAGTTCCGCCAATTTCTCGGCGGCCGCCAAAGTACCGCCGTGGATGGACGCGCAGGCGATGAACACCCCCTCGGTCTCGACGGCATAACGGCTCCAGATATCATAAAGATTGATATAATAGCCCAAGTTGTCTTCCAAAATCGGTCCGTGCAAAGGACGGATGGTCTGAATATCCAACGCAGCCGCTTTCTTGAGAACGGACTGCACCTGCACGCCGAACTTACCCACGATATTGAAGTAGTAGCGACGCGCCTCGCAAGCCCAATCATCATCCTCACGGCCGTAGAATCCGCATTTCGAAAGGGCTCCGAATTTGCCGAAGCCGTCCGCGCTGTACAGACATTTGTCCGCCGCGTCATAGGACATCAGCACCTCCGGCCAATGGACCATCGGAGCGGCGATGAACTGGAGGCTGTGCTTGCCCAAAGAGAGGACATCCCCTTCCTTGACCGTCATCGTACGTCCTTCCAGCGCGATGCCCTCGAAGAATTGGGGCAGCATCGCAATGGCCTTGGCACTGGCCACCAGGGTCATACCCGGATAAACCGCCAACGCCCGCTCGATCAACGCGGAGTGGTCGGGCTCCAGGTGATGGACCACCAGGTAATCCGGCTGACGGCCGGCGAGGGCTTCGGACAGATTGTTCATCCACTCCTCCCCTTTTCGGGCGTCCACCGTATCCAGCACCGCCACCTTCTCGTCGAGGATGACATAGGCGTTATAGGAAACGCCTTCGGGGACAATATACTGGCTTTCAAACAAATCAAGGTCGAGGTCGTCGACTCCGACATACTTCACATTTTCGTTCAGATCTCTCATCATATCGTTCTATCTTATTTTACAAAAGGGAAGGGTCCGGTTCAAACGCCGGAATATGCAGAATCTCCGTCTTGAACAGGTTGGCCCGGTGCATACGGTCGATTTTCGCGCGGATGGCCTCATCCTCGCAAACGCCTTCGCGGATATAGCGGTCCAGAGTGGCGTACGAAAAACCGATTTTCGCCTCGTCCGGCATCGAGCCGGGAAGACCGTCATCGGGCGTCTTTCCCACCCATTTTTCGGGCAAGCCCATCGCCCGGCCGATGGCCAGCACTTCACGGACGCAAAGACGGCTCAGCGGGGAGAAAGAACCGGCGGCGTCGCCATACAGGGTGGCATAGCCGATATAATCCTCACTGAGGTTGCAGGTATTGGCCACCATTCCCCCGACGCTCTGGGCGACCGCATAAAGCACGGTCATCCGGATGCGCGGCGGAATGTTCAAGATGGTCTGCTTGGAAAAGCCCTCGGAGCCGTCAGTCCCCGACAAAGCGTCGCCCAGACGGCGCAAAGCGGCTTCCGTCTCTCCGATGTTCAGGCACAGATAACGGATACCCAGATGGGCGCAGATTTCATCCGCGTCGTTGATGGGCTGCGTTCCGGAAGGCATCGCCACGCCCACCACACGGGAAGGACCCAGGGCCTGCGCGCAAAGGGCCGCGGCCACGGTGCTGTCCTTGCCGCCGCTCATCCCCAGCACGGCGCAACAGGAGGGGCCGAAAGGGGCGAACCAATCCGCAATCCACCGGATGCAATCGTCTTTGAGTCTGGCAGCGTTCATCGGCTAGCGGTCGGAAATCGGGGTATATTCGTATTCGTCGGTCACGCAGCGGTAGGCCGGACGGATGATACGGCTGCCGTTGAAGTTGAGTTCCTCGTTGCGGTGCGCACACCAACCCACGGAACGGGCCATGGCAAAGAGCGGGGTGTAGATTTCAGGGGGAATACCCAGCATATCATACACAAAACCGGAATAGAAGTCCACATTGGCACACATCAGTTTGCCGCGTCCTTTCACCTTGTACACCGTCTCGATGGCGATACGCTCGATTCGTTTGAGGAATTCGAACTCCTCGCTACGGCTCTTTTCGATTGCCAGTTTCTCCGCCATTTCCTTGAGCAGAACGGCACGAGGGTCTGATTTGGTATAGACCGCGTGACCGATGCCGTAGATGAGGCCGCTGTGGTCGTAGGCCTCTTTGTGGAGCATACGGGTGAGGTATTCTTCAATCTCCTGCTCGTCGTTCCAGTTGGCAATCCTTTGTTTCAGATGCTCGATCATGTCGCTCACCTTGAGGTTGGCACCACCGTGCTTGGGACCTTTCAGCGAGCCGATGCCGGCCGCAATCGAAGAATAGGTGTCCGTGCCGGTGGAAGAAGTCACGCGCACGGTGAAAGTGGAGTTGTTACCACCACCATGCTCAGCGTGCAGAATCATCAGCACATCCAGCGTACGGGCCTCTAGCATCGTGTACTTGGGACCTTTCAGCATATAGAGGAAGTTCTCGGCGAACGACAGGTTCTCTTTCGCTTCGCGAATATGGAGGGAACGGCCGAAGTCCTTCCTACGCAACATATTGTACGCGTACGCAATGATGGTCGGGATTTTGGAAACCAGTTCGATGCTCTGACGCATCAGGTTCTCGATGGACACGTCGTCGGGGTTCTCGTCGAAAGTGTACATCTCCATCACGCTGCGCGCGAGAATATTCATAATGTTGTTGCCTTCCATTTCGATAATGTGCAGGAGGGTGTTTTTCTCCAAAGGCATGTTCTGGACGAGCATTTTCTTGAAAGTCTCCAACTCGTCCCGGTCCGGCAGGCGTCCGGAGAGCAGCAGGAAAGCCACCTCTTCGAAACCGAAGCGTTCTTCCGCCATAATGGCGTGGATGATGTCAGACACCTCATAGCCCCGGAAAAAGAGTTTTCCCTCAAGGGGAATGAACTTCTTGTCGGGAGACACTTCGTAACCGACGACATTGCCGATGTTGGTCAGACCGACCAGCACGCCGGAGCCGTCTTCGTTGCGCAAACCTCTTTTTACATCCAGTTTCTTGAACAAATCGGGGTCCATCTTGGTGTGCCCCTTCATCTCGTCTGAGAGTTTGTAAATCAGGTAATCTTGGTGAGTTGTTATCATAATGCGTAATGTTTCTTATTTGAGTTTAAGGGCGTTCAAGGCAGAACCGGCGCGAAGCCAGACGATTTGCTGCTCGTTGTAGGTGTGAACGGCGTTGAAACGGTCTTCGCTGCCGTCACGATGCTGGACGCATACGGGAATTTTGCTTCCCGGCGCAATACCCGCACAGAACAGGTCGATGCGGTCGCCTTCGCGCACCTTGTCGTAATCGGCTCCGTTCTCGAAGGTCAGGGCCAGCACGCCTTGTTTCTTCAGGTTGGTCTCGTGGATGCGGGCGAAACTCTTGGCCAGAATGGCCTTCACGCCCAGATAACGGGGCTCCATCGCCGCGTGTTCCCGGCTGGAACCTTCTCCGTAATTATCTTCCGCCACCACGATGCTGCCTTCTCCGGCGGCTTTGTAGGCTCTGGCACTGGCGCTTACGGCCATATACTCCCCTTTCACATCGTTGAGCACCTCGTTGGTCTTTCCGTTGAAGGCATTGACGGCGCCCATCAGCAGGTTGTCGGAAATATGCTCGAGATGTCCGCGGAATTTCAACCAGGGACCGGCCATCGAAATATGGTCCGTCGTACATTTTCCTTGCGTTTTAATCAAAAGGTGAAGACCCGTGAAATCACGGCCGTCCCAGGCCTCGAAGGGCTGGAGTTTCTGCAAACGCTCGCTTCCCTCCCGGATAATGGGATCTTCGCGGCTCTCGCGCGGCTCGACATAACCGTCCTCATCCTTGACGAATCCCTTGAGCGGAAGCGCATCCCCCGTAGGAACAGGCAGGACGACGCCGTCGATGCTATCTTTGGACGGGTCGAAAGCCAGACGTCCGGAAAAAGCCAGGGCCACCGCCATTTCGGGAGAAACGATGAACGCGTGGGTATTGGGGTTCCCATCCGCGCGTTTGGCAAAATTGCGGTTGAAAGAAGTCACGATGGAATTGCGACGCGTATTGTCGTCCGTGACGCGTTTCCACTGACCGATACAAGGACCGCAGGCATTGCACATAATAAGGGCGCCGGCCTGTTTGAACAAGTCGATCAGCCCGTCCCGCTTGGCCGTCTCGAAAATCTGGCGGCTGCCGGGGTTGATAATCAGTTTCGCACGGGGTTTCAGCCCTTTGGCCAGGGCCGCTTTCACCACGCTCGCCGCCCGGGACAAATCCTGGTAGGAAGAGTTGGTGCAAGAACCGATCAGGGCCACTTCCACGGTCTCGGGGAAAGCGTTCTCGCTCACCCTTTTCGCCATCTCCCCGGCGGGGCAGGCGGCATCCGGCGTGAAGGGGCCATTGATATAAGGTGTTAGTGTAGATAAGTCAATGTCAATGATTCTGTCATAATACTTTTCGGGATTGGAAAGGACTTCCGCATCCGCCGCCAGATCCGCTTGGAACTGGTCCGCCGCATCCGCCCAGGAAGCCCGTCCGGTGGCCTTGAGATAAGTGGCCATCTGGGCGTCATACGGGAAGACGGAACAGGTCGCTCCGACCTCAGCTCCCATATTGCAAATCGAGGCTTTCCCGGTGCAGGAAAGACTGGCGCAGCCTTCTCCGAAATATTCGATGATCGCGTTGGTTCCTCCTTTCACCGTGAGGATGCCGGCGAGTTTGAGAATCACGTCTTTGGCGGAAGCCCAACCCTGCAGGGAACCGCTCAGGCGCACCCCGATGATTTTGGGCATTTTCAGCTCCCATTCCATCCCGGTCATCACATCCACGGCATCCGCGCCGCCCACACCGACGGCGATCATACCCAAACCGCCCGCGTTGGGGGTGTGGGAGTCGGTTCCGACCATCATACCGCCGGGGAAAGCGAAGTTCTCCAGCACTTCCTGATGAATGATGCCGGCGCCAGGTTTGAAGAATCCCAGACCGTAGCGGGCAGCCGCGCTGGCTAGGAAATCATAGACTTCCTTATTGGTTTCGCAAGCGGCGGGAAGATCCTTTTCAGCGCCTTCGAACGCACAGATCAAGTGGTCGCAATGTACCGTGGAGGGTACGCTGACCTTGTCTTTGCCGGCGTTCATAAACTGCAACAGGGCCATCTGGGCCGTCGCATCCTGCATCGCCACGCGGTCGGGTCGAAAATCGGCGTAACTCACCTGCCTCTCCAGCGGCTTCACCGCATCGGCGTCGTATAAATGGGCATACAAAATCTTCTCACACAGCGTCATCGGCCGTCCCAGCACCTGCCGGGCCTGGGCGACGCGCTTCGCATACTTGGCGTAAAAATCTAACATCGTTTCCATCTTAATCGTTTTCGAGCGTCCCTATTGACGCAATATCCTGCAAAGATACTAATTATTCCACAATTATGTTATTTATATCTCACCCTATAGGATAAAAATAAGAAATTTTATCGCAAAATGCCGTATACAATTATATTTACCCTCCTTTCCTCAGGAAAAAAGGGATTTTTTTCGTACTTTTGCAGGATTTTGGACAATTACGAATCAAAACGATATGAAAGTACTGAAATGTGGTGGCACTTCCGTAGGAAGCATTGAGAGCCTGAAAAATGTAAAAAAGGTCGTAGAAAGCGTTGAAGAACCGCTTGTCGTGGTCGTATCCGCCCTCGGTGGCGTAACGGACAAGTTGCTGGAAATGGCCCGAACTGCCGCCGCCAAAGACAAGACATACCAACAGGAGTCGGCCGCCGTCAAAGCGCGCCACTACGAAATGATCGACACGCTGATTCTCCAGGACCGCAAAA
>CACZWF010000042.1 GCA_902784785.1 uncultured Bacteroidia bacterium | reverse complement strand
AAAGGAGAGACCTTCACTTTTGGTGAATTTGCCACCAAAATGGAACGTTTCCATATACTTTTCGAGAAAATCGGCATTCAAAAAGGCGACAAAGTGGCTTTGTGCGCCAAGAACTGCGCCCGCTGGGCCGTCGCTTTCTTCGCGTCCAACACCTACGAGACCGTCACCGTTCCCATTCTGGCCGATTTCACTTCGGACAGCATTGCTTCCCTCGTGGACCACAGCGACGCCAAAGTTTTCTTCGTCGATGAAGACAAATGGCCCAAGCTCAACCACGAAGCGATGTCCCAGCTCCAGTTGGTGATTTCCGTCGACACCTTTACGCCGCTTTTCTGCGCCAATGACGAAATCAAGGCCGCCTATGACAATCTGGATGCCTTGTTCAACGAGAAATGGCCCGACGGCTACGGCAAGGACGATGTCAAGTTCCCCATTGAGAATTGGGACGACCTGGCCATCATCAACTACACCTCCGGCACCACCAGCGCCCCCAAAGGTGTGATGCTGCCCTATGCTTCGACCTGTACCAACGTGGTGTTCGGTCAGTCCCGCATCCCCACCCATTTCGGTTACACCCTCGTGTCGATGCTGCCCCTGGCCCACGTGTACGGCCTGATGTTTGAGTTGATATACCCCCTCTGCGGCGGCGTGTGCATCTATTTCCTCGGCAAATCTCCTTCCCCGAAGATTCTGCTGGCGGCGATGGCCGAAGTCAAGCCCTATTCCGTGATGACCGTTCCCCTCGTGATGGAGAAAATCTTCAAAGCTTCCGTCCTGCCCACGCTGAGCAAGCCGGCGATGAAGGTGTTGACCAAAATTCCCATCCTCAACGGCATCATCTTCAAGAAAATTCACGACAAGCTCATTGAGGCTTTCGGTGGCAAGATTGACTGGATTATTATGGGAGGCGCTCCGCTCAACCCCACGGTCGAGTATTGGTTCCGCAAATTCAAACTGCCTTATACGGTCGGTTACGGTATGACCGAGGCCGGTCCCTTGATGGCCTATGAGGACTGGCGCAAGTTCGTGCCCGGTTCCTGCGGCAAGGGCGTGGACCGTTGCGAAGTGCGTATCGATTCCGAGGACCCGCAGCACGTGGCCGGTGAAATCGAGGCGCGCGGCATGAACCTGATGGTCGGCTACTACAAGAACGAGGTGGCGACCAAGGCCGCGTTCACCGAAGACGGCTGGATGAAGACCGGTGACCTGGGTGTCATCGACGCCGACGGCAATATCTTCATCCGGGGCCGCAGCAAGAATATGATTCTCTCCTCCAACGGACAGAACATCTATCCCGAAGAAGTCGAGGCCGTGGTTAACAACCAGCCCTATGTGGTGGAAAGCGTGGTCGTGGACCGTGCTTCCAAGTTGGTGGCGTTGGTCTATCTGGATGCAGATAAGATCAAAGCGGACGGTCTGGACGCCGAGGCCCTTTCCATCAAGATTGAAGAAATGATGGCGCTCATCAACAAGAAGATGCCTTCCTACAGCAAGCTGACCAAGATCGAGACGGTGGACCAGCCCTTCGAGAAGACGCCGAAAATGAGCATCAAGAGGTTCCTTTACAAATAATTTAATAATGCACGCAACGTTCCTGACTTTTTCTGCATCCTTAAGGGTGTAAAAAGAAAAATAACATGAAAAAGTTGGGTTTCATCTTATCTGCGTTGAAGTTGTTTATGTTTATGTTCTAAAGGACCCGGACTGACAAAGTGTCAGTTTCATCCGCTTGGAATAACATTTGATTTACGCCTGCTGGAGTGATAAGCGCTCCGGCAGGCTTTTTTGATGCCGTCCGTCGGAACAATCTGTCACTGGGAAAGAAAAACAAATAAAATTGTAACAGATATGAAAAGCAACAAAGGTACTATCGGAGTGACGACCGAAAACATTTTCCCGGTCATCAAGAAATTCCTCTACTCGGATCACGAGATTTTCCTGCGCGAACTGGTCGCGAACGCCGTGGATGCGGAACAGAAGATGAAAGCCCTGGCGGATGCGGGGGACTTCAAACTCCCGCTCGACGATCTGAAAGTGCGTATTGAACTGGACGAAGCCGCTAAAACCCTCAAGGTGATTGACAACGGTATCGGTATGACCGAAGAAGAACTTGACAAATATATCAACCAGATCGCCTTCTCCAGCGCGGGTGAATTCCTTGAGAAATACAAAGACCAGATCGGCAGCATCATCGGCCATTTCGGTCTGGGCTTCTATTCCGCTTTTATGGTCGCCAAGAAAGTGACCATCGACACCCTTTCTTGGCAGGATGGCGCGAAGGCCGTCCGTTGGAGCTGCGACGGTTCTCCCGAATACGAGATGGGCGAAAGCGACAAGAAGGACAGGGGAACCTGCATCACGCTGTATATCGCTGAGGACGAAAGCGAATTTGCCGCCAAAGGCCGCATCCAGGAACTGCTGAACAAATACTGCAAATTTATGCCGGTTCCCGTCGTCTTCGGCAAGAAACAGGAGTGGAAAGACGGAAAATATGTGGACACCGAAGAGGACAATGTCATCAATACCATCGAGCCCCTGTGGTCCCGCAAGCCCTCCGAATTGCAGAAAGAGGACTATGACAAGTTCTACCGCGCCCTCTATCCGATGGCGGACGACCCGCTGTTCTACATCCATCTGAACGTGGATTATCCTTTCAACCTGACGGGTATTCTCTATTTCCCGAAGATCAAGGATAGGATGGAAATCCGTAAGGACAAGATCCAGCTCTACTGCAACCAGATGTTCGTCACCGACAGCGTGGACAACATCGTTCCGGACTTCCTGACCTTGCTGCATGGCGTCATCGACTCGCCAGACATCCCTTTGAACGTGTCCAGAAGTTATTTGCAGAGCGATGCCAATGTCAAGAAAATCAGCGGCTACATCACCAAGAAGGTGGCCGACCGGCTGGAGGATATTTTCAAGAAAGAAAGGGCCGAACTGGAGAGCAAATGGGACAATCTCAAACTCTTCATCGAATACGGTATGTTGAGCGATGAGAAATTCTGCGAACGCGCGATGAAGTTCTGTCTGCTCAAGAATACCGAAGGGAAATTCTACAGCATCGATGAGTACCGTACGGCCGTCGAACCCGCCCAGACCGACAAAGACCAGAAAGTGGTCCTCCTCTATGCGACGGACAAAGAAGCTCAGTATTCTTTCATCGAGGCGGCCAAGAACAAAGGTTACGATGTGCTGTGGCTGGACTGCCAGTTGGACGCCCATTTTGTCAACCTGCTGGAGAGCAAGATGGAGAACTGCCGGATTGTCCGCGTGGACTCCGACAGCATCGACAAGCTCATCAAGAAAGATGACGAGGCGCAGGTGGAAATGAGCGAGGAACAGCGTGCCGACCTCAGCGCCCTTTTCGAGGCTGTGCTGCCGACCGAGAACCGCTATTTCGTCCAGCCCGCGAAGATGGGCGCAGATGCGGATGCCGTGCTCATCACCCAGGATGAATTCATGCGTCGTTACCGCGAAATGAGCGCCTTGGGCGGCGGGATGAACTTCTATGGCGAGATGCCTGCTTCTTACACCATCAATGTCAATGTGGACCATCCGCTGGTGGACAAGATTCTGAAAGAGGAAGCGGCGCAGGTGCCGGCTGCGGAAGTGGTCGCGGACGCGCCCGAACAGGCCACCGAAGACGAGAAGAAGGCGGTGAAGGAGCAGAAAGACGCCGCGGCCGCAGCGCACAAAGAGGCGGTCGAGGCCTATGCGAAAGGCAACGAATTGCTGGCCCAACTCTGCGACCTGGCCCTCCTGGCTTCCGGTATGCTGAAAGGCAAGGCCCTTTCCGATTTCATCGCCCGGAGCCGCAAAGTCGTGGAGGATGCATATCTGAAGGCGTAAAGCGGCAGAAAGTGCGCTTTGAAAGTGTAAATCGGCCGAAGGTGCGTATTGAAGGCGTTGTGCGGTCGTTTGTGAAGCCGTTATGCAGTCGAAGGTGCGTATTTGAAGGCGTGAGGCGTTGAAGTGTTTTTGAGGCGTAAAGTGTAACTTATTTATTCATAGGCAAATAGGCGAAATGCTCCCTTGCAAATCAAAGGGGGCATTTCTTGTATGTATCAGACAATCAGGATGTTCCACTTTACGCCAACAAATGATACCGGCCACTTTCAACTTATGGAAACATCTCGGAATAGTCCCTTCCGACTCCGGGACACCCCCGAAGGGGCGCTCACTCCATAAAAAAAGTCCGTTCGCACTCCCTTCGGGGTGTTTCCCACTATTGCGGCATCTCTCACTATCGCGGTGACACTCACTTTTCCGGTGTCTCCTACTGTTGCGATGACTCCCGGCTTGCGCATAATCCCTGCTTTGCCGGTTTATGCTTCCCGGCTAACAAATAAATTTGTTTTTCTCTTGCCTTGCTCGTATCTTTGTCCCGGCAAGCTCAACTACGAGTTTTGTTAACATATTAACAACATAGCATTTGCTATTTATTCGGTTGCTTCAGGAACCTAGGAAATTTCAGAACACCAAAACCGAATAGGTCAGTAAATGTCTGCGCTTTGGCGTGGGCGTGACTTATTCATTTTGGTGGGCTTCCTAGGGCCTCTGAAGCGTGGGTAAAGAACGGCCCACGCCTTTTTATTGGTCTTAGGAAGTTCGCTTCGAATAAATCAAATGCCACAAAGAAGCGCAGCTTATGGCCAACTCGAACAATCAGTTGCAAACGGCCAAGAAAGCCCGTGAAGATGAGTTTTATACCCAGCTCTGCGACATTGAAAACGAGCTTAGGCATTACCGCACTCATTTCAAAGGCAAGACCGTACTGTGCAATTGTGACGACCCTCGGGTCAGCAATTTCTTTAAGTACTTCGCCCTCAATTTCGAGATTCTGGGGCTGAAGAAGCTTATTGCCACGTGTTACAAAAACAATGAGCCGGACTTGTTCTCGATGAACACCTGCGAGCAGGCGGTCTATATCATCTATGAGGGTGATAAGAATGGCAACCGCATTCCTGACCCTTCCGAGATGGAGGTGCTCCCTCTTCAGGGTGACGGTGATTTTCGTAGTGCAGAATGCATCGAACTATTGAAGCAGGCCGATATCGTTTGTACGAATCCACCCTTTAGTCTCTTCCGTGAGTATGTGGCTCAACTTATCAAATACGATAAGAAGTTTCTTATTATTGGTAACCAGAACGCGATTCATTATAGAGAGATATTCCCGTTGTTTATGAATAATCAGGTCTGGCTTGGCTATGGCTTCCACCGAAACTGTGCCCACTTCATAACGAAATATGAAGATAATGCGTCTGATGCAGACCATCGTGAAGGGATGATACGAGTTCCCAGTGTTACTTGGTTTACAAATTTGGAAATACCACGGCGTCATGAGCAAATGATTATATATAAGACATACAATCCAGATGATTACCCTAAATACGACAACTACGATGCAATAAACGTGGATAAGACAACCGATATCCCTTGTGATTATGATGGTCCAATGGGGGTTCCAATTACATTTATGTACAAGTATTGCCCGGAACAGTTTGAAATACTGGGAACTAGCACTGATTCTATGCCTAAAGGAGCGCCCTATGTGGCGAGTAAAAGGATATATGAACGAATAATCATTAGAAAGATATGAAAATCTCCCTTCACGAAATCACCATCCGCGACCTCTTCGCGGGCTATCTTGACTCCCAGGAAGAGGGCGTTGTTGCCTACGGCGGTCGCCTTGATGTCCGGCCTAAATATCAGCGTGAATTCGTCTATACAGGCAAGCAGCGCGAGGAAGTTCTCAACACCGTGCGGCACGGCTTTCCCCTGAACATTATGTACTGGGTAAAGAAGGAGGACGGAAACTTTGAGGTATTGGACGGCCAGCAAAGGACCATCTCCATCTGTCAATATCTGAACAATGACTTCTCCATTGATGAGAAATATTTCCATACGCTTACGGACGACCAGCAGGAACAGATTCTGGACTATAAACTGATGGTGTATTTTTGCGAGGGGACGGATTCAGAGAAGTTGGACTGGTTCAAGATTGTGAATATTGCCGGCGAGAAATTGTCGGAACAGGAACTCCGCAATGCCGTCTATACCGGCGCCTGGCTCACTGATGCCAAGCGACATTTTTCCAAAAGTAACTGCGCCGGCATCGGCCTGGGAGACAAGTATGTGCGTTGTGAGGTGAATAGGCAAGGCCTGTTGGAATTGGTGCTGAGGTGGATTTCCGACGGGCATATCGAGCAGTATATGGCAGACCATCAGCACGACCCTAACTGCAACGAGTTGTGGCTCTACTATACCAGCGTCATCAACTGGATGAAGACCATCTTCCCGACTTACCGCAAGGAGATGAGGGGCTTGCCTTGGGGCGAAATATATAACGAATTCGGCGATAAACCACTGGATACGGCTGCTCTGGAAGCCAAGGTTGCAGCCTTGATGCAGGATTCAGAGGTACAGAAGAAGTCCGGCATCTACCAGTATGTCCTCACCGGCAACGAAAAGTTCCTGAGTCTGCGCACCTTTGATGATGCCGTGAAGCGCGAGGTGTATGAGCGTCAGGTTGGCATTTGCCCGCACTGCGTGAAAGAGCACAGGGAGAAAACTCACTGGGAGATAGAAGAAATGGAGGCCGACCACATCACTCCCTGGGTGGAAGGTGGCAAAACGGTGGCAGAAAATTGCCAACTCCTGTGCGTGGAGCATAATCGGCGAAAAAGTTGCCACTAACACTTGCAAGTGTCAATATAGATAGCGATATTTGTGGCGATTACGGCATCTTACCGGGCATAGATACGGCCGTAACGATTTTTTGCCGTTCTTGAGGCTCCGCGCGGGCGGATTCTTGAGAAGGGTAGCCCAAAACCGTTATTATGAATCATACAAGGAGACGGATCGTTAGGGATGTCTTGCACCACTGTTATCAAAGAACTGTGGGCCATGTCCTCATTTTTTATTGCGTTAGTGATTTTCTCGTGTTTTTTACCGTGTTGTCCGTTGTGGCATCCAAACACAAAGTTCGTCTGCTTTCACTGTGCCTGATGGCAGATCATATTCATCTGTCCATCATTGAAGAGGGAAAAGGGGAGTTGACAGCTTTCGTCAGGGATTACAGTGCCCGATTTTCGCGGCTTCATAACCAAGTCTGCCATTGTTCAGGACCTTTATTTGAACCGCAATTTGGCTGTGCCCCCAAAATGGGCGATAAACGCGCCCGAACCAATCTGATTTATGTGGGTAACAATGCGCCTGAACGCCGACTATGTAAAAATGCGGAAGAGTATCGATGGAATTTTCTTGCATACGCGGTCAGCAATCATCCTTTTTCAGACAAGTATGTGGCGCGGAAAGCCTCATTCGCACTGAAAAATGCCAGGAAGGTGGTGCTGTCGCGGTATGAAAGGGGGCTTCCTCTATCATACGAATTGCTGAAAAATCTGTTTTTGCCGCTCTGCAGAGAGGAAAAAGAGCAGTTGGTGGATATCATTGTCAGCACATACAATATGTTGGATTATCCTTCAGCCATTCGATTTTTTGACAGCTATAATGCGATGCTGACCGCAATGCACGCCAGTACGGGAAGCGAATACGATTTGAACGAAGTCTTTATCGGGAAGTCAGATGCCTGTTACGCCAAAATGTCAGCGTTTGTCGTCGGGGAGTTGGGCTTTCAAGATGTTCACGATGTGCTGGCTTTACCTGTGGACGAAAAATTTCGCATCTTCCAACGCCTGCTCAAGATGACGGATGCTTTCCCGGAACAAATCGCAGCGTTTTTGCGTATGCCGCTGCAATGGGCAAAGCGTTAGACGGCGTTTCTGAAGCGTTATGCGACCGAAGTTGCGTTTGTGATGGTGTGAGGCGGTCGAAAGTGTGTTGACGGCGTTTCTGAAGCGTAAAGTGTAACTTGTTTGTTCATAGGCTAATAGGCGAAATGCTCCCTTGCAAATCAAAGGGGGCATTTCTTGTATGTATCAGACAATCAGGATGTTCCACTTTACGCCAACTGATGATGCCTGTCCCCTTCACTTATGAAATCATCTCGGAATAGTTCTTTCCAGACTCCGGGACACTCCCGAAAGGAGTCGTAGCAACCCCTTCCGACTCGCAGGACACCCCGAAGGGAGCGCGAACGGACTTTTTTTATGGAGTGAGCGCCCTTTCGGGGCCTGGGTCTGGGCGGCCCAGTCTCGTAGCGTCAGGATGGTGATGGGTAATTTTCTGATTTGTAGTAAAATAATATAAAATCGCTCGCGTGGAAATACACAAGCGATTTTATGATAAGCGGCCGTCTTGTAGATTGTTGCCTGCCACTTGTTCACAATGTTGAGAAAATGTTTGACAGGTCTGATGGTTATTCGTGAACAAATTTCATCGGCTTTTTCGCTGCTTACGAAAATTTTTCTTAAATTCGCAGGATTTTAGGCACGGCTTGAAATCCTGCGATTTTTTGACCAAAAACTAATAAAATAGTCGAACGCTATGGTTTATTCAAATGAAGTGCAGCATATGTGCTGCGTACAGAAAGGTCCCAATCACGGACCGGCTCCCATTCCCGAAGAGGGCAAATGGGTCAAAGCCAAAGAAATAGCCGACATCTCCGGCTTCACCCACGGTATCGGTTGGTGCGCTCCTCAGCAGGGTGCCTGCAAACTGAGCCTCAATGTCAAGGACGGCGTCATCCAGGAAGCCTTGGTAGAGACCATCGGCTGCTCCGGCATGACCCACTCCGCCGCGATGGCTTCCGAGATTCTTCCCGGCAAGACCATCCTCGAAGCGCTCAACACCGACCTCGTGTGCGACGCCATCAACACGGCGATGCGCGAACTCTTCCTCCAGATTGTCTACGGACGCACCCAGTCCGCGTTCTCCGAGGGCGGCCTCGTCGTCGGCGCCGGCTTGGAAGACCTGGGCAAAGGCCTCCGCAGCCAGGTGGGCACCCTTTATGGCACCTTGGCCAAAGGTCCCCGTTACCTGGAACTCGCCGAAGGCTATATCAAGACGCTGGCTTTGGATGAGAACGATGAGATTTGCGGCTACGAATTCGTCCACCTCGGCAAATTCATGGAGCAAGTCAAGAAAGGCGTGGATGCCAACGAGGCCCTCAAGGCTGTCACCGGTACCTACGGCCGTTTCAGCAAAGAGGCAGGAGCCGTGAAATACATTGACCCCCGTAAAGAATAGGAGACTCAAGTTATGATTAGAGAAGTCAAATTCGAAAGCCAGGACCGTCGTATCAAACAGATCCTCGCCGCCCTCAATGCCAATGGCATCGCTTCCATCGAAGAAGCCAACGAAATTTGCGAAAAATACGGACTTGATCCCTACAAGACTTGCGAAGAGACGCAGCCTATCTGCTTCGAAAACGCCAAGTGGGCCTATGTGGTCGGTTCCGCCATCGCCATCAAGAAAGGGGTGAAGAACGCCGCCGAAGCTGCCGAGGCCATCGGTATCGGTCTGCAGTCCTTCTGCATCCCCGGTTCCGTCGCCGACGACCGCAAGGTCGGTCTGGGCCACGGCAACCTCGCCGCGATGTTGCTCCGTGAAGAGACCAAATGCTTCGCCTTCCTCGCCGGTCACGAGTCTTTCGCCGCCGCCGAAGGCGCCATCAAGATTGCCGCCAAGGCTGACAAAGTGCGTAAAGAACCCCTCCGCTGCATCCTCAACGGTCTGGGCAAAGACGCCGCCCAAATCATCTCCCGCATCAACGGTTTCACCTATGTGCAGACCCAATTCGACTATTTCACCGGCGAATTGAAAGTCGTCCGTGAGATTGCCTACTCCAACGGTCCTCGCGCCAAGGTCAAATGCTACGGCGCCGACGATGTTCGCGAAGGTGTCGCCATTATGTGGAAAGAAGGCGTGGACGTGTCCATCACCGGTAACTCCACCAACCCGACCCGTTTCCAGCACCCCGTTGCCGGTACGTATAAGAAAGAGCGCGTCCTCGCGGGCAAGCCCTACTTCTCCGTCGCTTCCGGTGGTGGTACAGGCCGTACCCTGCACCCCGACAATATGGCCGCCGGTCCTGCCTCCTACGGTATGACCGACACGATGGGCCGTATGCACTCCGACGCCCAGTTCGCCGGTTCTTCCTCCGTTCCCGCGCACGTGGAAATGATGGGATTCCTCGGCATCGGCAACAACCCGATGGTCGGTTGCACCGTCGCTTGCGCCGTGGATGTCGCTACCGCTTTGGCGAAATAAGGCCGGTTTTCGGGCTGAAAAAATTGCAAATTCACAAAAAGGTAAAGATTTAGAAAAATTTTTCTTTACTTTTTGACTTTTACGAAAAGAGCACCCTATCTTCGGGGTGTTCTTTTTTTTTGTACCATTTAATGTGTATGAGTATGAAACAACTGTGTTTTTTGTGTTTGCTTTTGACGGCCCTTTCCTGTGATTGGTTGCAAGATGGAGAAAGGGCCGCGGCGTCCGGCCGTGACACCGAAGCCGTCTTTGACACCACCGCCTCTTGCACCATCACCCAAGCCCGCCTGCGCGTGGGGGAGAAAAAGGTCTGCGTGCGCGGCTACATCGTGGGCGGCGATCTCACCCAAAGCGCGACTGGCATCCGGCTGGAAGCGCCTTTCGGCGTGGCGACCCACCTGGCCCTGGCCGACTCGCTCGATATTCCCGGCAAAGAAGCCTGCCTGTCGGTGCAACTTCCGGCGGGACTCGTGCGGGAAAACCTCAATCTGGTGGACCATCCTGAACATCTTGGCAGGAAGGTCTGGCTGAATGGGGAGGTGGTCAGTGCCTATTTCGGCCTGACGGGCCTGAAAAATGTGACGGATTTCTGCTGGGAATCGTCCGAATAACCGCTTCGGACAGGGCAATTCCTGCCAAATTGTCAGTGTGTCCGGGCCTTGCCGGCTCTGGCACAAGTTTCGTTATACCCCCTTCGTCCGATCATAGCGACGGACGGAACAATAAAACGAAACAAATTTAAAAAGTATAACATTATGGGAAAAATTATTGGAATTGACCTCGGTACCACCAACTCCTGCGTAGCAGTGATGGAAGGTAACCAGCCTACCGTTATCATCAACAACGAAGGCGAAAGAACGACCCCTTCCGTGGTTGCTTTCACGGACGGCGGCGAAAGAAAAATCGGTAATCCGGCCAAGCGTCAGGCGATCACCAACCCGAAGAAGACCATCTTCTCCATCAAGCGGTTTATGGGTGAGACCTACGACCAGGTGGGGAAAGAAATCGCCCGTATGCCCTATGCGGTCGTGCGCGGTGACAACAACACTCCGAGGGTGGATGTGGACGGACGTCTGTATTCTCCCCAGGAAATTTCCGCTATGATTCTTCAGAAGATGAAGAAAACGGCCGAAGATTACCTGCGCAGCGAAGTGACCGAAGCGGTCATCACGGTGCCTGCCTACTTCTCCGACTCCCAGCGTAAGGCCACCGAAGAGGCCGGCCGTATCGCGGGTCTGAATGTCCGCCGTATCATCAACGAGCCTACGGCCGCGGCCCTGGCTTACGGTCTGGACAAGAAGAACAGCAATATGAAAGTGGCGGTCTATGACCTCGGCGGCGGTACCTTTGATATCAGTATCATGGAACTCGGCGACGGTGTGTTCGAAGTGCTTTCCACCAACGGTGATACCCACCTCGGCGGTGACGATTTCGACCAGGTCATCATCGACTGGCTGGCTCAGGAATTCGCTTCCGAGAACGGCGGCATCGACCTGAAGAAAGACCCTATGGCCCTCCAGCGTCTGAAAGAAGCGGCCGAGAAAGCCAAGATCGAGCTGTCCAACCAGACCTCCACGGAGATCAACCTGCCTTACATCATGCCGGTGGACGGTATGCCCAAGCACTTGATGAAGACGCTGACCCGCGCCAAATTCGAGATGTTGGCCGACAACTTGATCCAGCGGACGGCCGAACCTTGCCGCAAGGCTCTTGCGGACGCCGGCCTGAGCGCCTCCGACATTAACGAGGTTATCCTCGTGGGTGGTTCGACCCGTATCCCCGCTATTCAGGAGAAGGTCAAACAAATCTTCGGCAAAGAGCCCAACAAGAGCGTCAACCCCGACGAAGTGGTCGCTATCGGCGCCTCCATCCAGGGCGGTGTGCTCGCGGGTGATGTCAAGGATGTCCTGCTGCTCGACGTGACTCCCTTGTCACTGGGTATCGAGACCCTCGGCGGCGTGATGACCAAACTCATCGAGAGCAACACCACCATCCCGGCCAAGAAGAGCCAGGTGTTCTCCACGGCGGCCGACAACCAGCCTTCCGTCGAGATCCGCGTCCTCCAGGGCGAGCGTCCGATGGCCAAGGATAACAAGCTCATCGGTGAGTTCCACCT
>CACZWF010000041.1 GCA_902784785.1 uncultured Bacteroidia bacterium | reverse complement strand
TTTGCCTGCGTCGTCTCCTACACGGGTGTCGTGGCGTTGGGAAAACTTCTGTAAAAATGATAACTTTCAAAAACGATTGCCGTTACGACTTGCTGGTTCCGACCAGTATGGGACTGCGGCTTTCGCCGGTGGGCGGCAATCCCGTCCACGCCGGCGGTTTGTTTACGCTCCAGGCCACGAGCGCCGAGAGCAATGTGGCCAGCGTCAGCGCTGCGCTGGGTCTTTCCGTGAAGGTGCTGACCAAATGGGTGGACGGCAGTCCGATGGCCCGTTTCATCGAATCCGACCTGCGGGGGCGCGGCATCGATGTGGAAGGTCCCAAGGTACCGCAAGGCGGACCGTGGGGGTACCGTCACCAATTCAACATCGCCGACAGCGGCAGCGGCCTGCGCGGTCCCCGCGTATGGAACGACCGGGCCGGAGAAGTGGGACAGACGCTTTCCGTCCAGGATTTCGATTTGGAAAGAATTCTGGGAAAGGAAGGGGTGAGCCTGATTCACCTGAGCGGCCTGATCGCCGCGTTGAGCCCCCAGACCGGCGAATTCTGCCGGGAACTGGCCCGTACGGCGCATCGCTACGGCACCCGCATCAGTTTCGACCTCAACTACCGGGCCTCGTTCTGGAAAGGCAGGGAGAAGGAATTGCGGGAGATTTTCTCTGAAATCGCCTCCCTCTCCGACATCCTCATCGGCAACGAAGAAGACTTTCAGCTTTGTCTGGGCGTGGCCGGACCGGAAGCCGGCGGGAAAGACCTGGGCGGCAAGACCGAGGCTTTTCTGGAAATGATGGGCCGCGTGCGGGAACAATATCCCCAGGCCAGCCTGACGGCCACCACCCTGCGTGAAGTGAAAGACAGCAACAGCCATCTCTGGGGCGCCCTGGTCGTGGAAAACGACGGAAAGGCATCCGCCGGTGTCCACAGCATCCCTCCGAGGGAAATCCACGTGCTGGACCGCATCGGCGGCGGTGACGGATTCGTGGGCGGTCTGCTCTACGGCCTGCTCAAAGGCTGGGAGGTGGAACGCTGCGCCCAGTTCGGATGGGCCAGCGGCGTGCTCGCGGTCAACGGGCCCACCGACTATGCGATGCCGGCCGATGAAGAACAGATTTGGAGTATTTGGAAAGGAAACGCGCGCGTAAAAAGATGAAAGAACTTTCAGATATCGCCCTGATTGGACTGGGCGTGATGGGCGAAAGCCTCGCCCTCAATATGGAAAGCAAAGGCTTTCGGGTCAGCGTCTATAATTATATCCCCGAAGTGACGGACCGCTTTATGGCCGGACGGGGCAAGGACAAGCATTTTCACGCCGCCTACAGTTACCCGGACCTCGTCGCCTCGCTGAAGGCGCCCCGGAAGGTGTTCCTGATGGTCACAGCGGGCAAGGCGGTGGACGAAGTAATCGCTCAGGTCGCTCCCCTGCTTTCGAAAGGAGACATCCTCATCGACGGCGGCAATTCGCATTTTCCGGACACGCAGCGACGGACCGCCCAACTGGAGGCCCAGGGGTTGCTCTATGTCGGTTGCGGCGTGTCCGGCGGAGAAGAAGGCGCCCTGAAAGGCCCTTCGATGATGCCCGGCGGTTCCGCAGCGGCCTGGCCGGCCGTGCAACCCATCTTCCAAGCCATCGCGGCGAAAGTCGGGGACGGCGTCCCCTGCTGCGACTGGGTGGGACCGGACGGGGCCGGACATTTCGTCAAAATGGTCCACAACGGCATCGAATACGGCGACATCCAACTGATTTGCGAGTGTTATCAAGTGATGCGCGACGCGCTGGGAATGAGCAACGAAGAGATGCAAAAGACCTTCGCCGAATGGAACAAAGGCGAATTGAGCAGTTATCTGATTGAAATCACCCGCGACATCCTGGGCAAGAAGGACGAGCAGGGACAATATGTGCTGGACACGATTCTCGACACGGCCGGGCAGAAAGGCACCGGCAAATGGACGGTGCTGAACGCGCTGGACGAAGGTGTCTCCCTCACCCTGATCGCCGAGGCGGTCTTCGCCCGCAACCTCTCCGCCTGCAAAGAAGAACGCGTGAAAGCCTCCCCCCTGCTGGCGGGACCGAACCCCCGTGAAAACGCAACCGCTATGGACTGGTGTCGTACGCCCAAGGCTTCGCCCTGATGAAAACGGCCGCCGAACACTATGGCTGGCCCCTTGACTACGGCCGCATCGCGCTGCTGTGGCGCGGCGGCTGCATCATCCGCAGCGTCTTTCTGGAGCAAATCAAAAAAGCCTTCGACGAAGACGCCCAGTTGAACAACCTGATGCTCGCCCCCTGGTTTCGCGACCGCCTGGCCAAGGCCCAGCAAGGCTGGCGGCAGGTTGTTTCGACGGCCGTGCTCTCCGGCATCGCCACACCGGCCCTCAGCGCCGCCCTCGCCTACTACGACGGTTATCGCTGCGACCGCTCTCCGGCCAACCTCCTGCAGGCCCAACGCGACTTTTTCGGGGCCCACACCTACGAACGCGTCGACCGCCCCCGTGGCGAGTTCTTCCATACCCGCTGGAACCAATAACACCTGACACGATGAAGCGCTTCTCCTCCCCTTTCCGGCTGACACTCGGACTGCTGCTCGCCTTTTCCCTTTCCGCCCAAGCGGAAAATCCGGCTCCCGCCCCGCAGGACCAGGCCTATATCGGACACGATATCCGCTCGCTGTCCCAATGGGGTCCCTATTCCAAGCAGTATTACGGCATCAGCCACATCGAGGAGTTGCAATCCGGCGTGCAAGTGGAGTTTTTTCTGATTCCGGGACAATACCGCCGCAACTTCAAACTGCCCTGCTGCCTGTTCGAATCCGGCGTACATCCCTGGTATGTCTCTCCGGATATGCGGCACATCTGCTTCCGCCACGACATCGAGTGGAAGGACCAAGTCTATGTGGACGCCGTCTGGCATCGTCTGGATGAAAGCCGTATCCTGCTGGAAGCGCGCTGTGTCAACCATACGGAACAGCCCCAGAACATCAACCTCCAACTGGCTGTCCGCAAATCGGGCGGAAAAGAGGGAGAATGGACACCGAGTATCCGCCAAGGTGGTCCTGCCGACGGAAAGGCGCAAGCCTATGTCGCCGGTCCGCAAGAGATGGCCCTGCGCTACCCCGGAATGGAAAACAGTTATGGCGTGGCTTGGAATTTTCCTTATGCTGAAATCAGGGAATGGAACTGCGCCCGACTGGAGGATTTGATGCCCTATCACACGCACAACCACACCAGCCGGCGTTTCAAAGGCGATTTCAAAGGCCATTACACCGTCAATTTCCTCCGTCCGGTCGAGTTGAAAGCCGGACAGGACACGACTTTGCTGCAACTGCTGGTCTGCGGTCCCGCAGAAAAAGTGGACAGTCTGCTGCAAGCCTTCCACCAGCCGGGCGAAGACCTGCGTCTGCTCGCATCGGCCCGTCAGGAAATGAAAAACACCGATGTCCGGACCGCCTCGGACGACAACCCCTATGCTTTCGGCAAGCAGTTGCTGGAGGCGACGCTACTCACCAATGTCGTCTATCCCATCGATGCGTTCGGCTCCCCCATCCGTCATTTCTGTCCGGGCAAAAACTGGAACAGCCTCTACACCTGGGACTGCGGCTTCATCGGCTGGGCGATGAGCGAAGTCGACGCGGGACGCGGCTATGAAATCATCCGCCAATACACCACCGCCCCCGAAGAAGAGGCTCCTTTCGTTCATCACGGCACTCCCCTGGCGATTCAGATCATGGCCATCGGAGATGTGTGGGAACGTGGCGGCTGCGACGAGGCGCGTTTGCAGGAAATCTATCCCCGGCTCAAACGTTTCTACGACTATATGACGGGGCCCCGCTTCCGCAAAGCGAGCGGGCTGCTGGAAACCTGGAATATTTTCTACAACAGCGGCGGCTGGGACGACTACCCTCCGCAATGGGCGCTGCGCCCCCAAAAAGAACTGCGCGCTCGCACCACACCGATGGTTTCCACCTCCTACTATATCCGCTGCGCGAAAATCCTGCGGATGCTGGCCGCCCACCTGCAAAAAAGCGACAAAGCGCGCGAGCGGGCCAAAGGCTACAAAAACGACCTCAAGCAACTGGACCGCGACATCCAAGCAATGTCTAAAGGCATCCTCGACAACGCCTGGGACGAACGCACCGGCTATTTTGGCTATGTCCACCACGATGAGAACGGCAAGGCCACGGGCATCTACCAATGGACGCCCGAAATCGGCATTCCCGCCCAGTCCGGCGCCCGTCCTTATCTCCTCAAGCCGGAAGAAGCCGCGCCCGGACATCTTTGGCCGCATTTCAATATGGGCCTGGACGGCGTGACCCCGCTCATCGCCGGCATCACGACGCCGGAGCAGGAGCAAGCCCTGCTGGGCCACCTGTTCACCCCGGGAGAACTCTGGAGCGACTGCGGCATTACGGCTGTGGACCAGAAAGCCCCCTACTACCGTTCGGACGGATATTGGAGCGGCACGGTCTGGCTCCCGCACCAGATGATTCTGTGGAAAACGATGCTGGACAAAGGTCGTGCCGATTTGGCGGAAAAAATCGCGCGGACCGCGTTGGACCATTGGGAAAGGGAATGCGAAGATTCGTACAACTGCTACGAACATTTTATGATTGACAGCGGACGCGGCGGCGGTTGGAACAATTTCTCCGGCCTGTCCTCCCCCATCATCAACTGGTACAACGCCTACTACACCCCGGGCACCGTCTCCACCGGCTTCGGCACCCTGGTCACCCAAGCGGAATGGGCCGCCGACCAATCAAGCGTCACCCTGCGATTGGAATTTGACAAGTATCTGGTAGGGAAAGAAGTCAGCGTGCTCGCGCGTCTGTCCGACCGTGTCGTAGAAAAGAAAGTCAAAGCCGGCGCCAAGGCGCTCACCCTGCGCATCGACTAATCGATGCCGTATTGCTTGAGGATATCGAGAATGGGCTGACGAACGGATTCCGCCCAGAGGTAATAACCCCACTCACCGGGGTGAACCCCATCGAGCGTCGTCTCGTGCATCGCGGAAGTTGCGTTGGACGGAATGTAATACACATCCTTGTATTTTTTTACCGCAATATTCATCAGGCTGTCTGCCATAGCGATCTTGGTGGCTTCCGCCTTGTCGTGCTCCCTATCGAAATTGCGGCGTTCCCGCCAGATGGTATGCATAAAAATAAGGGGCACGCCGGGCTTGTCCTGTTGAATCCGCTCGATAAAAGGAAACAGATTCCGGCGTACCGTCTCGGCATTTCCGTTGGAGAAAGCATCGAAAACAAAGGCATCCACATCGGCCTGGGCCAGGGCATTGGCGAACTGGGGCTGCATCCGACAGTCTCCGCTCACGCCCAGGCTGCAAAACTGAAGGCCGGTCATACGGGAAAGAAAGCCGGGAACCGTCAAGGCAGCACGACCTGTACAGACTCCGTGCATGAAACTGGAACCGTGCAGACAGATCCGATGACGGAAAGGAATCTCCCCTTTTTCCAATTCACTTCCCGACTCCACCCCGATTTGTACCGATATCATCTTGCTTTCGTTCGGGAGATAGAGCAGGCATTCTTTCATGCTGTCATCCATATTCTTGACCAGGTTGCGGCATTTTCCATCCTCTTTTCCTTTATCCGTCTTATAAGTGGCAATACCCGCCCACAACCATTGTCCATCTTTCTTGATATACAAATCAAATCCGCGAACCGACCGGCCGGAATTAAGATCACCGCTCAACTTCTTGAAGTAGGGCATCACCCAGATAGAGGGTGAATTCGTCCTGAATGAGACCACGACCCCGGAAGACATCTCCAACAGGCTGATATCTTTCTCTTCCCATCCTCCGAAACGCTCGAAATCCATCCTTTCGTAAGGATTGGGGGTATCCGGAAACACTTTTCCGAAAAGGGTCAGGTCCGTCGCTTCGGTGAAAGACAACTGCGGTTCTTCAGCAAAAGCCAGCCCACTTGTCAACGACAAAAGCGCCAGCAAAAGAAATATCCTCTTATACATTATTTCGTATAAGCGAACTCGGTCAGCACCGGATAGTGGTCGGAAATATACGTAGCTCCGTAATTGCGTCCGTCCACTGTATAAAATAGCGCCTTGAGCGGTCCGCAGAAGAAGGTATGGTCGATAATACTCGCCCCACCCTGACCATAGCAGTTGTCCGTATTGTTGTTACGGGTACCGGACTTGACGGCATCCAAACGGGCGTAACCTAGAGGGACATTCCTTAAGGTCTGCAGGGATTGCTCCTCAAAAACAGCATTAAAATCCCCCAAGAGCACAACGGGAGACTGGCATCCCGCGCCGATTCCTTCGCCGATAATCGCAGCCATCTGGCTTATATGCAAGTTGCTCTCCAGCAGCCTGATCTGGCCGCCCTGCCCCTCCATATTCGCATTGTTCTGGAAGTGGGTGACGAACACCCAGAACGGCCTTCCGTTAAAGTTCTTGTCCTCCAGTTTCATCCAGGTGGTAATCCACGGATGGGAGGTTTTCCAGGTACCATACCGGCCGGACGACTTGGCAGGAGGACTTTGCGGCGCTCCCTCATCGTGCCAGAACTGCCCCTTCTTGGCCTGGCTGAAACGAGACTTCTTGTACAGAATCGCCGCGGTGGTCTCGTAGTTGACACCACTGAAAATGTCTTTGCCGCTTTCTCGCCCAAGTCCATAGATCTCGTAATCGCCGCCGATTTGCGCCTTCAAATAAACGGCCTGGTCTTTCTCCATTTCCTGCATGCCGATGACATCCGGCTGGCGCGTTTGAATGAATTTGACGACTGCCGCCTTGCGTTTGTCCCAACTATTGTCGCCGTCAGCAGCGCTGGCGTATCGGATGTTGAAAGTGCAGACAAGCAGGTCTGCACTTTCAGGTTCCGATGATTTACCGCCGTCATCCTTCTTTCCACAGGCGCAGGAAAGGCCCAGGAAAGCAAGCAGGACGATGAGTCGAAAAGAATTATTGAACAACATAATTCAAAGAATGATTTTCGGTATTATAATTGGCGCCCCACAACAACGTAGGAGCGTTCCCTGACGTAACGTTCTCTCCGTTCACGGAGCCGGAAACCGTAACGGCAGCGGCGGCTGTACCAATTTTGACCTTGGTGAAGGAACCGTCACCGCTGGCATCGGGGGAACTCATACCCACCACCAAGCCGACAGCAGGACAAGTAACATCACAACGAACCGTTCCGTTCACCGAACCGCCTTCCCAAGTGCAGCTGGGCTCGACCTTCCCCTCTTGACTTTCATCCTGGTCTGCATTTTTGATATGTCCGATGCCGGCGGAGATACCGTTCATCGCGACAGCAGACGTAACAATCGCCTGGACAGTACAATTTTTAAGGACCGCACGGGTTCCGTTATGCACACCGGCGAGGCCGCCGACATTGGAATCCTTATTCGAGCCAGAAATCGTGATATTTCCCGTATTGGAGCATCCGTCCATGTGCGGGCACATACCGGCGATGCCACCGAAGCGTGCGCGGGAAAGCCCGGTGACAGTGATATCTCCACTGTTGCTGCAATTTCTCAACGTTCCTCTGCAGATACGGTCTTCCCCGTTGGGCCAACCGACCACGCCACCCAACCAGGTCCAACTTGCCGCAGAATACACATCCCAGGTGATTGTGCCTCGATTGATACAATTGGTAATATCCACGCCCCGGTTATCGCTGGGAGCATCTTTGCTGGGATTGTTCATAGCCCCCAAGACGCCGCCGACGGCCAACTGATGATTTTTTCCTGTAAAAGCTTGACCATTACTCGTGAGAACCTTGATTTCCAACTCACCGTCGTTGACACAATCGTTCACTTTCCCATAATAGGTTCCTGCCACGCCGCCGGTAAACAGACGACCGGGAGAATCGGTCGCCTGATCCACCGTAATTTCGGTCCAGGAAACTTTTCCTGAATTCGAGCAATTGCTCAAGGTTCCGATAACATAAGCGACAACACCACCGACGGAAGAACCCACCTTTTGATTGTAAAATTCGCCCACCTCGACATTGTCTAAATCGCCGGGCTTTCTCACAGGGCAGGCCCGTTTGTCTTGGAAACCGCCTCTCAGGCTTATGTCACCATAATTATCGCAATGGGAAACATTGCCGAGCGTGTAAGCGACCACACCGGCTACGCCATTGGTCGTAAATACGCCGTCATCCTTCACCTTCAAGGAAATGTTGCCATAGTTCTTGCAACCGCTGAGCGTAAACGTCTTCGAAACGGAAAGACCGACCAATCCAGCCACCAGATTGCTCTGCTTTCTGCCCGCATCGATCGTGCGGGTCACGTCCGCCTTGTTGATGCAGTCCACGACGGTTCCTTCGTTGCGGGAAACAAGGGCTCCGAACACGATGGTGTCCGGCGTGAAAGCGCAAGTCTCATCGATAATGATATTCTTCAGCGTACCGCGATTGAGCCGGAACAAAGGACGAGAAGACTTCAGGTTCTTGATGGAATGATCTCTACCATCGAGCACACCTTTGAAATCCACCGCAGACGTCAGTTCGATGCCGTCCATATCGAGGTCGGCCGTGATGGTCGCCTCGTCCATCGATTCGCTGTCCAAACTCGCCAACCATTGTGCGAACTGAGCGCCTGTGGAAATGTCAACTTTTACATCAGCTTTCTGGTTAACCGTCAGTTTGTTGTAGTCCGAGACAATCTCCGGGGCAAAAATCACAGTGCCCACGCGTCCTTTCGGACCGAGGTTGTCCGCTACCGTGACGGTCACCGTGGCGGAACCGTTGGCCGAAGAGGGAGAAACCGTCACCCAATCCGGAGCCTGAACAGTCCAAGCGCCGTCCGTAACGACCCTGACGGTCTGGCCGTCAGAGCCTGTATGCTCGAACCAAAGTTGCTGGGGATTAATCCTGATCACGGAAGCATTGCCGCCGGAGGCGCTTCCGCCCTCATTTTCTTTCTTGCAGGCAAAGAGCGCCGCCATCATCAAAAGGACAAATACTAACTTTTTCATATCATTAAAATTTTTGCAATTTACGAATTTTTTAGAAATTCAAGCCATCGGACCAATTGGGATTCTGCACAAGCCGATGATTGAGAACCCGCTCTTCAATCGGAATCGGATAGAGGTAATCCCTGTCCGGATCGAAGGTAAAAGTATAGGAATTGCAGGGCCGGACATAGCCTTTGGATCCTTCCGTCAGGAAAATGTCCGTTCCGATTTTGAGTTTGTAGGTAGCCGAAACGGAAGGTTTGGAGCCGGAATAGAGACATAAGTCAACCTTCCCGTCCCCGTTCCAGTCATAATTGCCGGTGCCCGGGAAATACATTCCCTGCTGGCAGCGAGCAATCCGGTCTCCGGACTTCCAGCGAAGCAGGTCTTCATACCGCAACCCTTCAAACGCCATTTCCACCACGCGCTCGCGACGGATTTCAAGAATCACGCCCTGGTTCGTCCCGGTCACATTGGGATAGCCGGTGGAAGGAGAAGTCAGGTACGGGTCGGGAGCGGCGTTGGCATCTGACAAGTTCAGGTCCGGCATACCAGCCCGCCGACGGAGTTTGTTGACACTGATATCCAGATCGGTCTGCGTCAGGGTCTCCAATTCCGCTTTCGCCTCGGCGAAAATCAGATATACCTCCGCCAGACGGATGACCGGCATATCGTTGTAGGAGCGGTCCCTGATATCCTTCATGGCAAGATTATCCGCAGGCATCACAAACTTGTTCATAGAATAACCCGTCAAGGTAATCTCCATATCACAATACTGAGCCCGGGTGTTGCTCAAGACCGTATAGTTGTATCCCGGGATCCGGATGGTCTGGTGAAGCCGGGGGTCGCGATTGGCTACTTGCTCGGCGAAATTCTTGGTCTCCCAACCGGAAACGGAAGAGTAACGGGTTCCGTCCGCCATCAGATAATGGTCGATCAGACCGCGCGTCGGGCTGTTGCGCCCGCAAGCCGCGACCAACGCGACACCACTGGCATCGTGGCAGGTATTCAAGGAGTAATCATAGTCGATGGAAAGAATATATTCCCCCGCATTCGCCTGATACTCGGAAAAAAGCGTCTGGTAATCCGCATGCGGATTGCCGGTGTTGTACAGTTTGTGCGGACTGTGGTCTATCAACTCCGCCGCCGCCGTCGCAGCCATTTGAAGATAGTCCTCCGCAGAGCGTGCCGTAGCGGGAAGCGTCCAAAGCGTGATATCCCCTTTGTGATATTTGCGGAAGGTACCTTCAAACAGACAGATACGCGCCTTGAGGGCCAGCGCCGCCCACTTGGTCGCCCGATATGTCTTTCCGTTGGCATAAGAAACCGGCAGACCGGCGATAGCCTCATCCAAATCCTCCAGAATATGGGTCATAATGACTTCACGGCTGTCGCGGGGGCGATACAACGCCTCCGTTTCCGTCGATGCCAATTCGTGGTCAATCCAAGGCACATCGCCGAAACGCCTCACCTTGTTGTAATAAAACCAGGCGCGGAAGAACTTGCACAATGCATTGTATTCCTTCACGGCCACAGGGTCCGAACAACGATGGAGATTGCCCAGACAGGTGTTGATACGGCGAAGATCCGACCAAGTCCAACTGCCGCCGCTGGTGGGAACGGTGCGATAGGAGCCGTTGACCAGCAGACTGCTGGGATTCACCGCCACCATCAAATCACTTTGCTCGTCATAGGGAGCGTCGGGAAGGATGGCGGCATACAAGGGGTTGGTGAAAAACTGCAGCTGCGTGGCATTCTCAAAATAGGACTCTTCCGAAACAGTATCCAAAGGATATTTGTTGAGGGCTTTCTCGCAAGCGTTCGCAAACAAGAGCGTGGCGGCTGCCATCCATAGTATGTTTATCTTTCTCATACCCTTACTTTTTAGAATTGGATATCAATACCGAACATGAAATTCTTCTGCCAAGGATAGAACGAACGGCCTTGGGTTTCCGAGCTGTCGTGCGCGACCGCTTCGGGGTCCAGATAAGCGCAATGATCGAACAACGGAGACCAGCAGGCCATATTCTCACCGGTGAAGAACACCCTGATTTTCTCAATGCCGATTTTCTTGGTCCACTTGGGAGGCACGGTGTATCCCACGGTGACATTCTTCAGACGCAGGTAGCGGCAGTTCTGCAGATAGCGGGAGTTGACCCGGTTGAGCGACGCTCCGGAAGCCTCGGCGATATAGCCGCGCGCCCTCGGGAAGTAGGCGTTCTTGTTGTTGTAATCCCAGACATCTTTCAGGAAATCACGCCGCAGGAAGGTCTGCATCGGATTGGAGAAAGGTCCCCAGAAGGGGAAGGACCAGCGCGGAGGGTACCAATAGTGGTCGCCGGTTCCCTGGAAGAAGATGCTGAAGTCGAATCCGAAATAATCCAACGAGAGCGTCGCTCCGTAGGAAAGACTCGGCAGTTCATTGCCCAGAATCCGCCGGTCGCCGGGGTCGTCGACCGTGTTGGCGCCGACACCGATGACACCGTCACCGTTCAAATCTTCATACTTCACGTCACCGGCCTGCCAAGGCGAAGCCATCGCTTCGCTGACATAACTCAAGTCCACTTCCTCCGAATAGCGCTGTGCTTCCAAGTCCGTATCAAAGAGTTTGTTGACCTCAAATCCCCAAATCTCACCCAATCGACGGCCGACATAATGGTCGCTGACAATTTTGGTGGGGTTGTTGTCGTATTTGGTGATATAAGATGCGTAATCACTCAAGTTGAGGGAAATGCCATAGCCAAACGGATAGCCGAAGAGATTGAACTGGTCTTTCCAGCTGAGTGTCAATTCAAATCCCCGCGTCTGGAGATTGGCGGAATTCTGCTTGGGCGCGGACGCGCCATAGACGGCAGGCAGTTCGGCGCTTTGCACCAACATCCCCAAGGTATTGCGGATATAAGCCTCGCCGGTGAACTGGAGCCGGTCTTTGAGCAGACCGAGGTCAAGACCCACATTGTATTGCTGGACCGTCTCCCAGGTGAGGTCTCCCGCGTTGGGCGCTGAAATGCTCGCCGAGCGGGCATAGGAACCTTCTCCGAACAGATAGTCGGAATTCGACAAGGACACGGTGCGGATGTAGGCATAATTGCTCACGACCTGGTTGCCCAGCGTACCGAAAGAGCCCCTGAGTTTGAGGTTACTCACCACCGGTTTGGCCGGCTTGAAGAACGGTTCTTCGCTGATTCGCCATCCGGCGGAAGCGGAAGGGAAAAATCCCCAGCGGTGTCCGGTGGCAAAACGGGAAGACCCGTCGTAACGACCGGAAAGCTCTACCAGATAACGGCCTTTGTAGTCGTAATTGAAACGGCCGAAAAAGCCCAGCAAGGCGTATTCGCTCTGGCCGCCGGCAATCCGATACCGGGTGGAACCATCACTCNNGTACCGGCCAGATTGAGATCGTTGAGGCTGTCGGAAATCAAATAATAATTACGGGCCTCGATCTTCTGATAATGCTGGGACTCATAGTTTCCGCCGACCACCGCCGTCACGTGATGCCCGCTGAAGGTATCTTCGTAGGTCGCAAAGACATTGGACGACATATACGTGTACGCCCGCGTGCTCTCTTCATACATATCGGTTGCATTACCGGCTGTACGGACCTGCATCGCCTGGTCGGGACGCTCCTTATAATGGATGTTCGTCTCACGGAAGGAATTATGGTCATTGCGTTTGCGGATGGTGAAGTTGGCCGTGACTTTCAGTTGTTTGATGGGATTGATATTGATTTCCGTCGTGTTGGTGAAGATGTTCTTCCGCTCGACGTGCTTGTTGTTCCCTTCCGACCAGATGAGCTGCATACCGTTTCCCACATAATAGGTACCGGTCAGGTATTCAGTAACATACAGACCGGAGCCGTCCGGATTCCGGAACGGGAAAATAGGAAGTCCGTGGGCGGTGACCAGGGAAAAGGCCCGGTCGATATCGTTGGTGCCGATACCCAGATAATTATAAGTCTGATCGTAGTAAGAGGTAGTGTTGGAAATCGTCAGCCACCCACTTGGTCACGCTTCCCTCAAAGCGGGCGCGGAGCTGATACTTGTTCAAAACATCCGGAATCATTTTCAAGATACCCTGCTGACGGTCCCAGCTGCCGGAAATGAAATACTTGAAATTCTTTCCACCGCCGGTGATGGACAGGTTCTGCTGCTGGACGGGGTTGTTGTCGGAGAAAAGGGAATGGTACCAATCGTTGTTGCCGTAGTACTTCCACCGCCGCTCACCGGAATCCGTGAGTTCCTCCACGACCCAGGGGCGCGCCGGATTCTCCGTCACGTCGTTGACGCGGGCCAACAGTTCCAACATATCCAAATCATCATACTTGAGGTACTGGTTGCCCGGGTAACGGGCATCCCAGAACTTATTGATGGTATAGACGCTCCAATAGCCCCTTGTCTCATAATTGGTGCTCGTGGTCGGAGACTGCCAGCCCCAACGGCCGCTGTAACGGACTTTCGCCTTGGCGGAATTGTCTCCCGACTTGGTGGTCACCAGAATGACACCGAAAGCCGCGCGGGCGCCGTAAACGGCGGCGGCCGCCGCATCCTTGACAACGGAAATACTTTCGACATCCTGCGGGTTGACGCTGCTGAGGTCACCTTCCGCCCCGTCGATCAACACCATCGGACTCGCTCCGTTGATGGAGGTGTATCCACGAATGTTGATGTCGGCGTTCTGGTTCATCACACCCGAAGAAGTGGTGATATTCAGACCCGGAACGGAACCTTGCAGCATCGTGGTGACGTTCGAAGACACACGGTTCTGGATTTCATCGCCCTTGACGGACGTGACCGCGCCGGTCAGGTTGACCTTCTTCTGTGTACCGTAACCCACGACCACGGTCTCCTCCAGCAACTGGTTGTCCGCCTCCAGGACGATGTCCACCTTGGCCTGGCCGGCCGGGACGGAGACTTCGGCCTGCGCAAAACCCAGGCAGGAAGCCTCGAGCTTCACCGCGCCGCTTTTGACATTGAGGGTCCACTTACCGTCCAAATCGGTGACCGCGCCGTTGGTCGTGCCGGACACCACGACGACGGCTCCGGCAATCGCAGCAAGAAAAGGGTCGAAAGGATGTTTCTTGTCAATTTCATAAGTTTAAAAATAAATCGTTCCCTGGTTATCATCCGGCATCTGCTCCAGCCCGTTTTCCTGCGATGAGGCCGAGGGGACGCCGGGTATTTCCGGTGTCACGCAAGAGGCCAGCAGCAACAAAGCCGATGCAAATATCAGAATTTTTTTCATTATTGAAAGTCAAATGCGAAAGTAGCCGTAATCGGCCAGTGGTCGGAAAGATAGGTTCGGCCCGCATACGCCTGGAAGTCCGTTCCGAAAGAACCGCTCACCATTCCGTGCTTGCCGGTCCCCTCGTGACAGTTCTTATACACAATGCTGTCGATGTTGGAGCTCCCGTTACTGCAAGTGCCGCTTCCATAGATGGAAGAAAAGCCGGTGCAGGTCGTGGTAAAATTGTTGAAACTGGTCGGATAGGAGGTCTTGGAGGTCTTTCCGTCCTGGTTGCGAGCCCAATAATAGTTGCTCCAACGGGTATCTCCTTTATCCTCGCTATACAGCTCGGAAGCCGTCGCATTGAAATCGCCCAAGACGATGACAGGAAGGGTGCTGCTGCCGACGATTGCCGCTATCTGGTCGTACAACACACGGGCTTCCGCCTTGCGGGCCGCATAGTTCGCCTCGGAATAATGGGCGGTGAAATGGGTGTTGAACACATAGAACTGATAGCCGTTCTCCTTCCACTGGAACTTGATCCAGGCGCAGTTGTGCCCGTCGTCGGACCCCACGGAAGAAGGATTGGAAGACAACCAGAACGTCCCTTTATCCAAGACATTGAACTTGGAGGTCTTGTAGAAAATGGCGTTGGAAGAATCGGAATTGTAATCCTTGTAATTGCCGGTGATTTTATCCCAGGCGCTGCCGCTGCCGCCGGAAGATTCCTTGCCATAGTCCACGCCCAGGCCATAGGCGGCGTAGCCGGAAGTATTGTCCAGAATATTCACCCGCTGACGGTATTCGCACTCCTGCGTACCGATGATGTCGGGATTCTGCGTATTGAAGAAGGCATACACGCCCTCTTTCCGCTTGCTCCAGTAGTTGCTGCTGCTCCAACTGCTGTTGTCGTCATTGGACTGGCAGGCAATGTTGAAAGACCAGACCGCCAGTTGGGGACGTTCCGTCATCGTAGGATTGGGAACCGTACCCTCGAAGTTGGTCACTTGCGAACGCGTGATGGTGAAAGCGGAAGTGAGGCTCTTGGTCGAATAGTTGCCTTCCTTCGTCAAGGCTTTCAGCGTCAAGCCATTGTAACTTCCGGCCGGAAGGACGAAATAAAACTCCGTGAACGAGGATGCGTCCAACTGCACGGGCGTGGAACACACCATCGCGACCTTTTTGTCGGCGTCGGAAGTTCCGCTCATCAACAGCGTGTTGTTGCCGCGATAGACATAGCCTTCCCCGCTGACCGCGCTTTCAAAGGTCAGTTCCAGCCGGCTCACCTTCATATTTCCTTTCAATTTCAGCCGCATCACCCCGCACAGGTTGTACATCGTGAACGAGCCTGTCAAAGAGGACTTGGTGGCGGACAGCATCGGACTGCTCTCCGGCGCGAAAGTCCCTTTCGTGTAGGAAACCACGGAGGGCATCACATAGGTGAACTTGGTGGAGCCGTTGTAAGACGCCGTCGTAGGATAGACCGCGAAATAGTTTTCCGCAGAAACCGGGGGCGCGCCGATAAAATTGCCGCTGGAAGTCCCCGCTCCCTCGGAAAGGCGGAAGACCGACCCATTCGTGACGCCTTGAGAATAAACCTTAATCTTATCGCCGCTGTCCCAGATGACACTGGAGCCGCTGAGCGCGGTCTTGGAAGTCCCCTCCCCACAGGCCGAAATCGTCACATACTCGGGCGCGGCCATCTCCAGTTTTTGACAGGAGACGGCTGCGGCGAGCAAAGCGGAAATGAAGAAAATTCTGGTTTTCATAGAGAATTATTGAATACCCGCAGAAATGGAAGAGACCAGCGAGAAGTGGAAGTCCACTTTGTTGGTGTCGCTGCTGCCGGCGGTCGCGTCATACAGCGAACTGGAACTACCCATCAGCCACTTGTATGCCAACGCATTGGTGGAGATGGTTTCGCTGCTGCTCGGCACATCGGCGAATTCGATACGGCTGGTATTGAGAATCAGAATCGGATTCGACGCGGTGCCGAAGACCAACTTGTAAGCCGTACTGCTCGTACTCAAGGTCTTTCCGGTTATGAGCGATGTCCAGTTAGAACATTGATCAGCATTGGTTTTATTGCTGATGGTACAAGCGACCACGCAGTCCGTGACATTGTCGGTCACATCGCTGGTAGGAGCCTCTACACAGCCGAACAAACCGCCCATATAATAGTCTTTTTTCTGATAAGTCGTTATCGAAGATGCCGGCGTGTTGCCGGAGCCACCCTCGTAAAAGTTGCCGGTAGTGATCAGGCCGGTATTCGTGCATCCCCGCACCTCCGTAGCCGACGGGTATAATATAGACAAAATGCCGCCGGTCATAGAAGACCCCTTTGTATTGTAGGCGCTGAGATAACCGGTGTTCTTGCAGTTTAGTACCCTCACAGGCCTATAGGTATTACTTTTTCCACCGCATATACCACCGATGTAAGCGGTAAGTTTGGCCGCCCATGCGAATATATAGCCGTTGTTGGTACAATTGAGAATGCTCCCCTTGCTGTTTCCGCAAATACCGCCTGCGTTGAATTCTGCCTCCACTTGTCCGGAAGGGTCACTCACCAAGCGGCCGTCGTTGACGCCGTATTCCACGGTACCGGCTCCTGACATATAACCGACTATGCCACCGAAGAAAGTGGGATTCGTATGTTTTTTATAGTGGAAAATTTCACCGCTGTTGGTATTGGGGGTATCATCCTCGGCCTTGGTCAAGAGCAGATTCGAAGAACTCCCCGAACCCAGGATGCCTCCCATGGAAAGGTCGGAATTACACACGGCATTGTCGTACACCTTGCCCGTATTGGAGCAACCCCGCACCGTACATTTATAACTGATGCTTCCGATAACGCCGCCGTAAGCCTGCCGGTGAGTGCTGACCGTTTCAACCCCGAGACAAATCTGGCCTTCGTTGGAACACTTGTCAATATAGTTGTTGGTATTGTTGTTCTTGCCGAACCGTCCGAGAACGCCGCCGACGGCGATGGCCTTGTCCCAGTTGTTCGTCCCGCTCGACACGGATGCCGCGGCGTTGGTGATATTGGCGTGGTTGCTGCAGTTCTCCATTTTGAAAGATTGGCAGGTAGCCTTGCCCATAACGCCGCCGATGCAGGAAACGCCGACGCAGTTGTTGATCACCACACCATAGTTCTGGCAACCGGAGACGGTAAGCCCTTCGGTATCGTTCCAGCCCACAACACCGCCGATGGCAGAATCATCCGTGGTCTCGCAGGCCGAGTTGTCGGTAACGGGCGCCCGGTTGACGCAGTTCTCCAAAGTCACATTCTTGTTGGTCATCCCGACGATGCCTCCAAGCGCGTGCTTGCTGGCGACAGCAGAAGATGCGGATACGGGAACGAAGTTCGTGACATTCTGGATCGTCGTGTTCAGGTGAGCATAGCCGACAAGTCCCGCATACTGCCAGGAACTCTCCCCGACCTTGGTCATCGTGATAGAACTGCTGCCGTCGGCGGAAGTTCCGTTGGAAGAGCCGAAAACGACATTTTTCAGAACGGCGGCCTCGCCATTCGACGAGCCCAGGGTGCGGATGAATCCGAGACGGTTGTCGGAGTCGTCGGAGACCGTGAAATTGTAAATCTTATGGTTTTGACCATTGAAAACACCGACGAATTGCTCGACCGGCGTCCAGGTATAGCCTTCCAGGTTGATGTCGGCGCCCAGTTTCACTTCCTCTCCCGCCGCATAATCGCCGGCCGCGCGACGCCACATCTTGAGTTGGGCGGCCGTGGTGATGACCGTCGGACACCAAGTGCCGGTTTCCCCGATGGGGTTGCCCAGATTCTGTCCCGCGTTACGGGCGAAAACCTGCGAGGAGGAGACGGACGCGACACGCCGCTCGTCATCCATATTCTTGTAAATCATCTTGAAGCCCTTGGAGAAGGTGGTGGGCCAGAGGACGATGTAGTAATCACCGGTCGGGAACACGGCGCGGACATCGTCGGCATCCTTGTACACCAGCACGATGCCATCCGTACCGCCGGCGTTCGACAAATCCATACGGGGAGCGCCCTCACCGCCATAATAGAAGTGGTTGGTTCCATAGAGCGCTTCTCCGTTGTTACCGGTCAGAGTAATGGAAGCGACGTCGTTGCGGGAGATGGTCACCTTCATCAACGAGAACTGATTGGTGAAGGAGAGATCTTCGGTGCCATTGGAAATCGCCGTCGAGACCAAGGCGTCGGAATCCACACAATGGCCCGGACGAATGGTCTGCGTTCCGGGAATTTTGACGGAAATGCGCTGGTTCTCCACACTCTTGTTGGTGGCGGCGACGAAAGGAGCCACGGCCACATAAGTGGAGGCGGAAGCCGCAGAACCCGTGAAGGTGGCGTTCTTGCCGTCACCGGAGAGAGCGGAAACCGTAAACTTATTGAAATCCGTCCCGTCGAACACAGCGATATCATCACTGCTTTCCCACACGATGAAATTGCCGTTGATATTGGATTTGGTTCCTTCATAATCATCTTGAACCGCCTCGAAGGTCATCGGAATCAAATCGACGGCCGCAACCCCCTCACCGGAAGAAAGGGTCTCGTTGCTTTGGGGAACTTCTTTTGCACAAGAAGCTGCAAACATCAAAGTCAAACTCACAAAGAGCGAATAATACAACTTTTTCATCTTTCTTTCTGTTTTAAAGGTTACTCCTCATCCCATTCTCCCGTAAAGGAATCTACCGAGACCGATTCTCTGGAAGATCCCGGACTTGCGCACAAGGCAGGCCGAAGCCCCACCTCGACAACGTGATAGGAAGGTGATTCATAAGCCTTCCCCGATTGAAAGAGTACAGTTTTCATATTCAAATATGTTTGATAATTATCATTTTGTGGTGTGTGCGCACACATTGCTTTTGCAAAGTAACAAAAATTTAATCAAATATACAAATTTTTAAACATTTTTCCGCAGGAGATTTTTCCGTTGGTCCCAACCCGCTTTCACCTTCAAACCGGAAACGCTGAACTCTTGCCAGCTGTCATTGCCCGCCATCGTGAATTCACACAAAACAAATTAAAGTGCTTATTCCCAGCTTCCGACGGTGGGAGACACCGCGATGGTTGTGGGAGCGTAACGGCCGATGACCCAAGCATCGACGTTGTCCGCCGTGATGGTAAGTGTCGAATTCGTCTTCACTTTGGTACCTGTCTTGACGATACAATCCGGGAAGGAGAAATTCCAAGGAGAATCGCTGCTGCTTCTCGCCGCAAAAATACCGGGTCCGCTAGTATTGAAGCCCGTACCCGCTCCGGCAATCGTACCGCTGACTTTGCAATTGGAGAAGGTCGTCACTTTGCCCTCACCGGCGCCGCTGGTGCCTATCTGACCGACAATACCGCCGGTATAACAGGTTTTTGAAGCGCCTCTGGAATATACAGAAGAACCGGAATACGTCAAGTTGGAGATGGTGCTCACATTGATATAGGCGACAACGCCGCCAACCTGCCCGCTTCCGTTATTTTCCGGACTGTTGTGCTTGTAGTAGCGGATGTCACCCGAACAGGAACAGCCGGTCGGATTGACATTGGTATAAGCCAAGCATCCGCCCACGCGGCTCTTGAGGTTGTTATACACCGTGATTTCTCCACTGCTGCTGCAGTTGGTGAACGTTTTGTAGAATACATTGCCCACCCCGGAAATACCACCGAAATAACTATACGCCGTCGTTGAAGTGGAGTTGGCTCCCATATTATTGCCATCCTCCTCAGCCGTTTCGGGGCAAAGGATACCGCCGCTGTTGACGCAGCCATTGATGGTCAACACCGCATTCTGCGTCACTCCGTCATTGGCTCCCGATTTCGTCTCATCGTTATGGAACGCACCGAGAATACCCCCGCAGAACACCTGGCTGGAAATGGTCAGGCCGCTGAAATTGATGTCACCGGCATTGTTGGCGTAATCAAAGTTGAAAATATGGTAGGCGTAACCGACGATACCGCCCACACCGACGCGGGTGCGGAGGTTGTTTTGAATCGTGATGTCGCCCGTGCCCAGATTGCGGACATAATTCATTTGGGAACCGGTTTCATTGATATAACCGGCCACACCGCCCACATTGACCACGCGGGAGGCCGAACTTTCGGTGATGGCCCCGCTGTTGTAATTGTAGGTTGCGGAAGTCCCTGTGAGATTGTTCGCGCCGGTGATACAACCGGCCAGACCGCCCAAGCGCACGCCGGAATCCGTATTCGTAGCCGTTCCCGCGTTGGAGACCGCTCCGGAGTTATAGCAGACGGTGGAATAAGTGCAGGTGTTGGACCAGCCGACAAGTCCGCCGATGGCCAACACGACGCCTCCGCCGGAATTGCTGACCGTATTTCGGTTGGAACAACCCGTCAGGGTGATGTTGCTGCCGTTGCCGACGACGCCGCCCATACAGATATCCACACCGGACGAGCCGGTATTGGTCACGGTGGCGCTGTTGTAAGAAGCGCTGATCGGCCTGTTGGAATAACCGACCAAACCTCCGACATTGACATCATCCGTTGTGGTGGATGCCGCATTGGACACGGCTCCGTTGTTGATGCAGGTGGTCAGCAGATTGCTCGGAGAAGTGGGGCCTTCCAACCTACCCACCAGGCCGCCCACATCCATCGTTCCTCCGGACAAGGAAGAACTCGTGACAGTCACGGAACCGGCATTGGTGACCACGCCGGAAGAGCCCGTCACATTTCCATAACCCAAACCCACCAGGCCGCCGACACAGCAAACATCGGAAGAAGTCACTCCCGAAACGGTGATCGTACCCGTCGAAGCGTTGTCGGACCCCGCCAGAACATCCCCGGGATACTTGGAGTGGCCGCTGCCATACAAGCCTCCCACATACAAATGGTTGCAAGTCAGCGTAGTCACGGACATCGGGCCGGAATTATGGGCCAGAATGGCGCCCCCTTGATGATGAGCGGAAATGCCGGAAACGAAGATGGATCGGGAAGCGTGCGAAGTAGCCGTATTGACGACGACGGCGCCGCTGTTGGACACATTGTTGATGCGCGTTCCGGTGACATCCTGCGACATACGCCCTACGACACCAGCCACGCAGACATTGTTGGTGCTGGAACCGGTATATTCCACCCGGGCCGCATTGCTTCCGCCGATGATTTTCCCGTTGCAATAACCGGCGATGCCTCCCAGCACCGTATAGGCCGTGGCGCTGCCGGAATTGAGGATGGTGGCGGTGGAAGTGTTGACGCAATTGGTAATATCGATAGAAACATCACCATTGGTGGAACTGCAGCCGACAATACCGCCGATGGCCCTGTAATAGTTACTCTCCGTCGACGTCATTTCGCCGCCGATGGTCAGGGCGCCTTCGTTGCGGCAATCGGACACCGCCTGATACAGACTGCCCACGATGCCGCCGATGTACAGACGGCCTCGGACGGTGCCGGTGTAATTGATGGCTCCGGTATTGACACAATGGGAAATCGGCGAGCCGCCACTTTCCAGATAACCCACAACACCGCCGATACGGGCGTTCCTGGTCTTGTCGACCGAATTGATGACCCCCACGGAAATTGTCCCGCTGTTGGTGAGATAGGAGGAAGAAGTAGAACTGCTGATGGATGCGACGGTTCCTCCCAACACAACCACCACGTCGTTGGTCTGCTCGTTGTCCGGATAAGACACTGAAGCCTGGTTGTCGCAATTCGTCATGGAACCCGACCTCAACCGACCGACCGAACCCGCCACATAGCGGGTCGCATTCGTGATGGCCGTGGAAGGGCAGAAGGTCACGCTTCCTTTGGAGGTGCAATGACTCATCGTGCCATTGAGATACTGGGCAAAGATACCCAAACCATCGTAATCCCCCGTATCCGTGGTATAATTGAGCGTCGAATTGAGCGTCAGGTTCTCCACCGTTCCTTGCAGATTGCCGAAGAAAGGTTTGGTCAACCCCGAAATCGTGAAATCCTGACCGTCCAACGAACCGGTATAGCCGTCGATCGGCGCCCACGACGAAGCGAGGGACGAGGCGCTGAAACTCCGCGCCACACGCGCATCGATGTCCGTGCTTTCACTGGCGTCGACCGCATCGGCGATGGCCCCTCGGAACGCATCGAGGGAAGTGGCGTCGTGGATGATGAAGTCATCGGTCAGTTCGGTGACATTGATGGAAATCGATTCAAGATTGATACGGGCGGCGCCGGAATTTCCGGGATCGGCATCCGCAGGGTAACCGAAGATGATGCGGTCGCCGGCAGTCATATACAAGCCGCTGACGGTTTGCGACTTCCAAGTCTTGGTATCGATGGTCACCGTCTGATAAAGGGTGGCGTCATCGGTGTCCTCCGGCCAAGGAAGCGGACTGGCGGCCGCTCGGGCGGCGTGGTCGGACGCCCCGGCGGGCGTCGCTCCCTTGATGACGGCGATGGCCCAAGTGTTGGCGGACGCATCACTGTACTTCGCCGCCTTGACGGTCACGTTCACGATGGCCGTTTTGCCCTCCGCCAAAGGAATGGGAGAGGTCAACAGATGACCGGAACCGTCCATCGTCCCCAGTTTGATATAGCCGGGCTTCAGATAAGCCCGTCCATAATAATACCACTGCGCCATACGGCTCTTTGAGAAGGCCGTGTTGAAACGGTCTAAATGGAACCCCCATTCCGTACCGGACGGCAGGAAAGTCGTGTTGTCGGTGGTGTAGAGTTTGTCAAACGTCCGCTGGGAGATATTGTTCGCGCCCTTGGAAGGCGTAGGATAAGAACCGCCGATGCCCACTTCGCTGTAATAAGAGGAGCCCCAGCCCACTTCACTGAAGTCTTCCGTCAAGATGACTCCCGGCTCCGTGATGTTGGAGGCGGGCATCGTCTTCGTAGCGGGAGCGGAAGATAGGGTGAAGGACGAAACGCCGCTGACGATATCGTTGCCCAGATCCGCCACCTTGACATAATAGGTGGCCCCCGGCGTGAGGCGGCCGACGGCATATATGAGCGGGGACTGATTCTTGGACCAGCAGCCCGCCTCGGCGTAGATTAAATAATCCCGGACCAAATCGCTGTCGGAGCAGCGGGCTTTATCATACACCAGGATATTCCAGCGTTTGCCATAATCATTGTTATAGGTCGCGCTAGCCCATTGCACGGACAGGGTGGACGGGGTGATCTCACCCAGCGTCGGGGCGTCCAGCGAGGTCGCGCTCGGAGCATAGCTCGGAGAGGCCAAGGACAGCATCTGGCCCACTTCGAGCGTGATGGGAGAGGATTTGGAGAACACCATCTCCTTCGCGTCCGCCGTGGTCACACGGATACGAAGGCCGTGGGCGTAAGTCCGGACGGGAAGGACGAAGAAAACCTCCGAGCCAAACGCGATGTCGGGCGTGGTCATTTCCACATAACTGTTGCCGGATGTCGCCTCGAACGAGGCATCCTCATTGTTGTAATCGGTCGAGAAGGTGCCGCTCAGGGCCTCGCCGTCCACCGACTCGATGCGCACCTTGCTGATGGTGGAGGAATAGGTGCCCGGGATTCGGATCTTGACCGGAACCACCTGGGGATAGAACTTGATGGCCTCCTCCGTGCTTTTCCCCACCATAATGAAGGCGTCGGGGTCATACGTAGTCGAACTGTATACCTGCGTGGAGGGCAGTGTGACGGTACCCGTCCCTTCCGAGAAATCGAATGCGTCGGCAGGATAGCCCACATAATAATGGTCGCCGTACTTCTCCACCCACTTGGCCATCGGGAAACGGGCGCGTTTTCCCTCGTTGGTGATGCTGGACGCTTGCAGAGGAGCGCTGCTCTCACCGTTGATGCTCACGCAGTCGCCGACGCTCCACAGGTTGGGGTAGTATTTGCTGCTGCCGGTGTCGACCAAGTCACCCAGATGGGACTTGCTCCCCTCTTCCTCATCGACGGGACCGCCTGGTTCTGAAGATTCGGCACTCTCTTCGACAGAAGCCTCATCCTCCTCGTCCGCAGTCTCCACAGGCTCCTGGGGCTTCGGAGTATAGTCCACCGTGGCCCCGAAGACCATCACGACGGGCTCGCCATCGACCGTCACCTCCCCCTCCCGGGGCTTGAGTTCGTCTTCCGTCCAGTCGGGGACCGTCGGATCGGCGATGGTATTTTGTGAGTTTTCAACTTCAGTTTTGGTGCAAGAGAAGCACAATATCGCTACCAGCATTACGGTCAGGAGCGATAAAACGTTAAAAGTGTTTACCTTTTTCATCATCATATCCTCCTAGTTAAGCCAACCGTCATCCTCTCCTTCTTCGCCTCCTATGGTAATGTCACCCAGGTCGCTGGACGAAGTCGGACTTTGGCACAATATGCCCTCTCCTGCGGCATCGGGCGACACCAGCCACTCGACGGAGGGAGACTCATAAGAGCAAAATTCAACTTTTTTCATCTAACCTATTGACAATTAATAAGTTGTCTATTTAATAATTAATAGTGCAAATAAACGCACTTACGCAAATTAAATAAAAATTTTTCAACAAAACAAATTCTGAGACCTATAAAGGCAATAAAGATTTAATAATCAACCCATTGGAAATTTTTGTAAACAATACTGAACAATTAGTGGTGTGTGCTCACACACTTTATGGCGACAACGAACAGAATTTTCCAGACAACAAATGCCGAAAAGTTATTGGAAGAGGCGAAGTTTTTGCTAACTTTGAGGGATTTTATCGAAAAACGTTATGAAAACAGGCATTCTATTGGTGACTTTGCTGGGACTTCTGACCAGTTGCGCGAAAGAAACATCTCAAAACAATTCGGACACCATCGACCCCGGGCAGCCGTCTTCCGAGACGATTTGCATCACGGCCGGCGTCCCCTCCACGAAGACCACGATGGGAGAAGGAACGGACGGGAAACGGCCCGTCTACTGGAGCGACGGAGACAGAATCGCCGTCAACGGTTATACCTCATCCGCCTTGAGCGGAATCGCCCCGCAGACGAGCACGGCGCAATTCTATGTGTCAGCCGAGGCCACCACACCCTACAAAGGCGTGTATCCCGCTTCTATTTATAAGGATGCGACCACCGTCACTTTGCCTGCCACGCAAGTTTGGGCGGAAAACACCTTCGCGAGCAACACCTACCCCATCGCCGGCTACAGCGCCAAGCAGGATGAGACATTACTGCTCCGTCCCCTGTGCTCCATCTTGAAAATATCCATCAAACAGGACAGCGGAGCCGGGGCAGACACGGACGAGCTGGCGAGCATCGCGTTCAGCGGAAACAACGGAGAGCAGGTGTGCGGAGACTTTTCCATCAATTATGAAAACGCCACGCTCACCGGCGCTTCCACCCGGGAGAGTGACCGGCAGATTGAGATGGCGCTGGACAAGCCCCTTTCCACCGAAAATGCCCTGGATATCTATATGGTGGTCCCTGCCACAACCTATCCGGCCGGATTCACCCTCACGATAACGGACGTCAACAACCGCGTGATGACACAAGCCACGAACAAATCCCAGACGCTCACAGCGGGCGTGCTGGAGGTGGTTCCGGAGTTTGTCTTCACGCCGACCGTTGCCGGCCGCAACATTCCCATCAGCCTGCTGGGACGCACCTCCTCGTCCCTGTCTTTCACTTGGAAAGAAGAATTGGATGGCTCTACTCAAAGCGTCAGCAACTGGAAGGCCGAACTGTTCGCGGAAGGAAACGAGACGACACCCATCCGCAGTTACGACCTCCCCTCTTCCGCCTTCAGCGGCCAGCAAGCCAGTTTCGTGTTCTCCGGACTGAACGAAGGAGCCGATTACCGGCTAAAGATTACCGACCTGGACAACAATTTCACGTCCAGAGCCTTCCTCGCATCGACGGAGGCCTTCACCAACATCACGATGCCCGCGAGTTTCACCGCCGGGGAAGTCGCCTTGGCAGAGAACTTCGGCCAACTGCGTTGGAACAGCGACATCGTCGCCCAGGCCGCCGGCTATGAACCGGCCACCTCCTCTTCGTTCAACAACGACTACACGCCCGACAGCGAAGCCGCCTACCTGCCCGGAAATACGGAGATTTCCCAATATTCGCTGTGGAAACAGACAAACGCACTGCCGAGCAGCCGCTTGAACGACTGGGTCTGCGCTGTGGACAGCAAGAGCGGACAGGTGTATGTCCGTCCCGGCTATGTGGAAATCCGCTGCAACGGCTCCACCCGCGCCAAGAAAGGCTGGCTCTTCACCCCGGCTTTCGGGACGGGTTCCGTAGGTAAGTTGAAAGTGAACATTTCCTTCACCGCCTGCTCCTACACGACGACCGAAAGCAACGTCTGGTGCGTGGCGGCCGTAGACCCGG
>CACZWF010000040.1 GCA_902784785.1 uncultured Bacteroidia bacterium | reverse complement strand
AGAAAGTTCTCCAGAAGAACGACAATGAAAACTTTGACGACGACGCGCCCCTGAGCGAAGATGATGAAGCGACATTCAAGCGGACATACGAAAGAATGTTCATCGTCAATCTGCTCAATGCGTGCAGCGCGGACGCCGGCATCAAATTCACCGGCGACAATGACCTGGATGTAAATGCCGTTCAAGGGAAGTTCAAAAAAGGAGAAGAGGATTTCGGCGACAAGTCGGCTGATGAAAGATGGAACAAACTCATCTCTTTGGTGGTCCGTGACGCCGCCATCGCCGATACGAAGGACACGACGAAGCAGGATCCGCAAGGAAACCTCGTGCAGATTTTGGGCAACATTCCTTTTGTCAAGGCGAGTGAACGCAACTTCTACAAGGCGGACAACTCGGGGGGACGCATCCTGATGTCCGACACCAACAACGGACGGACGGTCCAGATTGAAAACGGGGCCCTGGTCGAGCACGACAACGCCGGCTACGAAGAAGTGCTCAAAAAACTCAAAGAAATCTGCAGCGTCGCCGTCAATGGAGCAGGTCCCGTGATAGCGCAGGACGACCAGCACGACAATGAAGAAAACATAGTGGAAGACGATGCCGTATAGCGACAGGATTTCGATTTGACCATGTTTTCGTTCATACCTGCCCGCCGCGCAGCCGATGCCCATATAATGGTCGTCGGCTGTGGGGCTTTGGGCAACGAGGCGCTCAAAAACCTCGCTTTGCTGGGAGTGGGACACCTGACGCTCGTCGATTTTGACAGGGTCGAAGCCGACAACCTCTGCAAGAGCGTGCTTTTCACGGCGGAGGATGCCGCCGCGCGGCGTTTCAAAGTGGATGCCGCCGCCGACACTCTGTTGCGGCTGAATCCGGACGTGCAGGTGGAACGCCATTACACAGATGCCGTCTATGACCTGGGGCTCGGCGTTTTCGCCCGGCAGGATGTGGTCATCGGCTGCGTGGACAGCCGTTGGGCCCGCTACGGCATCAACCGCAACTGTATGCGGACAGGGGTTCCCTGGGTGGACGGCGGCATCGGCCAGCTGGAAGGCACGGCCCGCGTCTTCCGTCCGGGCGAGAACTGCTATGCCTGCAACCTCGGGACGGAGGGACTGAAGGAACTCCGCCTGCGTCTCCCCTGCCCGGGCATCGTACGCCGCAACCTGGCGGCGGGCAAGGCGGCCACCAGCGTTCTTTCCGCCTCCATCATCGCCGCCGTACAGGTGCAGGAAGCCCTCAAGTTGCTCTGCCCCGAAGCCCTCGCGGAAGGCCGTGTACGCTCGCTCTGCGGATCCATTTTCCACTACGAAGGCGAACAACTGTCCGGGCGGACGGCTTCCTTCCGGGCCTGGGACGAAGACTGCCCCTGCCACGAGCGCTGGGCACCCGACGGCACGCTGGAGGTGGATGTGGAACGGACGAGCGTGGAAGATGTGCTCGCCCTCGTAAGCCGGATGAGCGGAGAGGAAGAACCGGCATTGCTGCTGCGCGACGACTGTTTCGTCGATTATGTGGAAGACCGGCGCGACGGCACCCGTTACGAAGTGATGCGTCCGGGGCGGAAAGTCGAGGCCTTCCTGGAGGCCCATCCGACCCTGCAAGGGGCTGAAAGTGCCCGCTTTTACCAAAATGAGTGGAAAGAGGCCTCAAAAATTTTCCCATATCAAAAACTTTCACTATCTTCGCTTGGAATACCGCAATGTGACTTTTTGCGCTTTAAAGGAAAGGAAAAAGACTATTGTTATGAGCTACGCAAACCTCTCTGATATCAGTGCCGAGATGCTGCTGAACCAGCTGTATCCCGACTTGATGGATGAGTGGAAAGTGCGCTTCAAAGGGACCTTCTACCGCAACTACAGCGATGATGCGATGAGCGTCAACGCCGAGGCCCGGGAAGTCACCCTGGCGCGGGACGGTTTCCTGAAATTGCTCCCTGCCGGCCTGATTTCGGAGGAAGGCGAACTCCGTGAAGGCTCCTTCTCCGACAACTACCGCAAACTCAGCGAACGCATCGAACTGCTGCGCGAGCAGTTTCTGCCGATGGACAGTTTCGTCTTCCGGCAGAGCCTGCACATTGAAAGGCAGATCAGCGAGGCGCTGGCCGAGAAAGAGTTGTTCGTGCTGAAACAATGGTTCGGCATCGAATGGACCGAATTGAAGGACCCGCTGGTGCAGGAACTCGCCCTGATGCTCCCCTACCTCAAGGACAAGCGCGGCAACATCTACTTTGTACGGGACCTGCTCCAAAGCCTGTTGGGCCGGGAAGTCCGCCTGCACTGCGGCGTATGGTCGGAAAGCGATACCTCCCGCCGCCACCTGCCCCGGCTGCGCTACGAAATCATCCGGGACGGAATGGACAGCGGGACCTACCTGCAGGAAAGCGAAAATCTGGCTCCCGCGGCCGAGTTCATCCGGGAATGGATGCTGCCGCTGGAAGCCCATTGCGAAATCGTATATAAATCGTTCCAACCCCAGGAAGGAACGCCAATTTTGGGATATAACAGTTTACTTGCCAAATAATGGATCTGAACGCAAAAATCAAATGGGCCAACGGAATGCCCCTCTCCCCCGAGGCGCTTTCCTCCATTGAAGATGGGCTCAACCAACGCAGGACCGCGCTGATCCGTTCCAGTTTTGTCGGAGCGTGGGGCGTCATTCCGGGTTGCCAGGCCCGTTGCTCGGCGATGTTCGTCGATGGCAAAATCGAAGTCAAGGTAGAGGACTGCATCGCCCTGCTGCCTTCCGGCCGCATTCTGGATATGAACGAGGAAACCTCCTTCCCCGTCGGACGCCTGGAAGAGGGCTTCTGGTATCTGTGCGCCGGCTTCGGCGAAGGGGATGTCGAATTCGAGAAAGAAGGCGTACCCTATACACGGCCTGCCTACGAACTCGCACTCTCCCGCATCGAGGACCTGGGCGACCGCCTGCCTCTGCTGCGCCTGAAAGTCGGCGGCGGCAACGTGGGTATGGACAAGGAGTTCATCCTCCCCGCCCTCTCCCTGCTTTCCGACAAGCGCTACGGCGAATGGATGCAGAAAATCGCCGACGTCATCGCCAAGATCGCCGACCATCCCAACCTCGAGCCCGGCGACAAGAAGCGCACGATGCTGCAATACCGCTTCCTGAGCGGCTCCTATACCATCGAGAATAGCGTCAACAAGTACATCCTCTTCCTGCGCGAGGTCTGCCAGGCCGTCCAATACTATGTGATGGGCGAAAAGGCTGCGCCGGACAACTACTATGTGATGGACCCGCAGCTGTTTATGGCGGCCTGTCTGGACTACCTGAACCAGGCTGTCGTAGTGCTCGATGGCACCATATTGGTGGACAACAGTATCGACTACGAGGCCCTCAAAGAGGAACTGCGCAAGGAAATCTACGGGAAAGTGTCCGAAGAGATGCAGCAAGACCTGCATAGGCGCATCGAGGAACTGTCCACGACCCTGGGCACGAAACTCGAAGAGACCCTGCGCGACTACATCGAGCACAATTTCAAGGAGGCGCTGGAAGCCGCCTTGCGCGAGGATTTGGAAGAGAAACTGCGGGGCGAACTCTACGACAAACTCTATCAAGCCCTCTACCAGGCCCTCTACGTACCCGAAAAAGAGGAAGAGATTTACACCCCTATCATTTAGCGTATGGCCGGGCTCGCACTTCCTTTGCAGATTAAAAAAGGCCGCCTCGTCCGGGAAACTCGAACGAAGCAGTCCATCGACGACTTCATCAACCTGCTCATCTCCACGCCCAAGTACAGCAGCAGTCCGGACCCCGAATTCGGCTTCGTGCTCAACAACCTGCGCTTCGAGATTCTGAGCGAGAGCGAAGGCGTCGTCTATAAGGGAGACAGTTCCGAGGGCGTCATCAGCGAGATTTACGGGAAGAAAGTTTCCGGTTCGTCGTCCAGTCCGGGCACTTTCGCCTACGATTTGAAAGAAGCCATCACCGCCTACGAGAAACGAATCAAGGACGTGAAGGTGACGATGACCTACCTGCGCGAAGAACGCAATATTTATATTAATGTCAAAGGGACGCTCGTCGAAGATGAGTCTCCCTACCAGTTGACCACCCGGTTCAGGATTTGGAATTAAAGATGAAAGCGACATCCTTCGAAACCCGGCAAAGAGCCGAAGAATTGACCCGCGACGCCATCGCCATCTGGCGGCAGAGCGAACGGGAAGATAAGTTGGAGGGCATTGAGAACGACCCCGTTTTCAATATCCTGCTGACTGCTATGGCCCACCAGGCCAACGAGATGGACGCAGAGATCGAGCGGCTGAAGAACGAAGTGTACGATGACATTTCCTCGATGCTCGTCCCCTACGGCGTCAGCGGAGCGATGCCCGCCACGGCCGCCGTCAGCCTGGTGCCTGAAAACGGGCAGCGTACCGTCGCCGTGGATGCCGGCACCCCTTTCACCCTCAGCGAAAGTCCTTTTTCCTTCCTGCCCCTGCTCAACGGTACGGCCTTGAGCGTGGAAGCCGGCGCCCCCGTCCGTATGGACGGCCGCCGCTGGCAGATGCCCCTCTCCTTCTATGCCCCCCTCAACAAACTCAGCGGCTGGACCTTCGCCATCAGCGGCAAGTCCTTCCGTGACCTGAAACTGAGCATCGAAGGTCGGGAAGTCGCCTTGATCAAGCCTTGGGAACTGTCCGAACTGCCCTTCACGGAGCCGTTCAGCCTGGATTCCAAACTCTATTCCCACTCGCCGCTCTATGAGAACTCGATGCTTTGCCTCGACTTGTTCGCCCGGCACAACATCGCCCTCTTCTGCGTGCGTGATTTCGAGCTGGACACACCCACCGACAGCGTCAAGGCCGTATTCGAGTTCACGGGGATCGACAGCGATTTCGCGCTCACACGCAACGGTTTCATTCCCAATGCCAACATCCTGGTCAACGCGCAGATCGGCAACGTGGACCTCGATGGAAGCAACCCCATCTACCGGCTGGACGAAGGGAAAGCCCTGATGCACCTGATCCGCCCCAGCGACGACCAGATTTTCGCCGGGAAACGCATCATCGTCCGCCGAGCCGGCGCTGACCGTTTCAACGAGAACAGCCTGGTCGCCCTCCTCAAATGCCTGGTCAACAAGTTCGACTCCGACTTTTATGCCTTCAAGGGCTACTCCAAGATGGAAATCGACGACAGTATATCCAAGCTGCGTATGCTGATCGGCCGTTTGCAGCAGCAATTGCAGAAACAGGATGCGCCGTCCATCAAAGGGACCTACCTCATTCTGAAACCCAACGAAAAGGGAGAGTTCCCCAGCCTGAACCAGCATTTCCTGATGACGGACGCCGAAGCCTGCAACGCCGTCCTGAAACAAGCCGCGACTTTCAACGCGCCCTTGTTCGCCCCCGTGCAGCAGATCGCCCTCCCCGTCCCCGCGTTCAGCCCCTTGCTGAGCCGCGACTCGCTGATGGAGCTGGCCCGCTACCAGATGACCACCAACAGCCGCATTGTCACCCCGTCGGACGTCAAGGTCTTCTGCCGCACCTTCCTGCTGATGCGCTATGGCATCGCCGGCGAGATGATCCGTTCGGTCAGCGTCGCCACCCGGCCCGATGCCGGCTCCCCCACGGGCTATTCCGTTTTCGCGGACATTGTCCTGAACGACAACCCCTTCATCCTGCGCAGCCTCTCCGGCAAGAAAGAGGCCATCGCGATGATGATGGAAAAGATGCTCTGGGTACGCTCCAGCGGCATCTATCCGATTAAACTGACGATTAATATCCAATAATAGATATGGAAGAACAGGAATTTTATTTGAACATTATGTACAAGAACGAAAGGGTGAAATTCCGGATTGTCAATTCGAAAGCACCCTTGACGACCTTGATGCACAACCTGCGGCACGTCACCGGCAAGGATGGAAAGTTGATTTTCGACTTCCCCTCCATCGACGCCAGCGGCGCTCCCCTGGATTATTTCTTCGGGAAAGAAGACCCGGACATCAAGGAAGTGCGTGTTTTGCGCCCGCGGATCGGACATACCGACCAGACCCTGGACGATTATAATGTACACAATGGGGACACCTTGTATGTGATTCCCGATCCGTTCCCGGGTTAGTCGATGACGGGCAGGGACAGAAGGCTGCTCGCCGAACGGGACGGGCTGCGGAAATGGCTGGAAGGACGCACGGACATCCTTTGCCGGGAACTCCGCTGGAACCGGGAGCATCTCCCCACCGCCTATGAGGTCGAGTATCGCATCAAGAGCCTGTGCGGCATCCGGGAAGACGGCCATCCGCTTTTCGCCGAACGATTCCTACTGCGGATCGATTTGCCCGAGGCCTATCCCGATATCGATGCGCCCCCGTCCTTCCGTTTCCTGACCTGCGATGAAGAAGGGAACCCCATCCCCCACCCGTGGCATCCCAACATCCGCTACAGCGGAGATTTTGCCGGAAGGGTGTGCCTGAACGCCATGGATACCCACGCGGGGCTTGCCTGGGCGGTCGAAAGGGTGGAAAGTTATTTGCGTTACGAACGCTACCACGCGCTGAATGAAGCGCCCTATCCGGAAGACCAGCGTGTAGCCGCCTGGGTGATCCGGGAAGGAGAACCGAATGATTGGATTGTATTTTAAAGATATGGTACGAAAATTCATAGTTTGTTGCCTGCTGGCCCTGTGTCTGGGAATGAGTTCCTATGCCCAGATGGCGAAGACGGCTTTTGTCACGGGCAAAGAGCCCTTTACGGACAACATCGAAATGTCCAAAGACTTGAAGGACACGGATCTCATTGTCAAATTCATTTTCAACGAAGGAGCCAACACCCTGACGGTGCGCCTGATTTCCTACCGGGGTCTCTTCGTCTTCCGGGACGATGTGCGTTACGGACAGGTGGTCAGCTGGCTGCACCTGCGCCCTGAAAAGTTCCCCTATCCCGTCAAATCCGAGAAAAAGAACGAATACTATGTGACGGACCGCATCCGACAAAGCATCAAGGGCACGCTGGGCAAGCAGCTGTTCCACCGCTGGGTACAGTACGAGGGCTTGCAGCCCGTTCCCTGTGAGTACAATATGGTGAACGACGTCATCGAACAGACCTTCGACATCCAGCAGAAACGTTCCGTGGTGCAGATTACCCTGCGCGACATTTTCCTGATGGACCCGGGCAAACAGGAGGGCAAGTACAGCATTGTCTATTGGAAAGACCTCAACCTCCACTACGACGTGGCCATCATCCGCGACGCCTGCTTCGGCAAAGAACAGGAAATCAGTGCGGCCAAACTCTCCTACGACGGCATCCGGGCGGCCTACGATTCCCTGAAAGTGCGCTACGGCAGCGGCATCGTCCAGACGCGCGAAAGCCTGGCCATCTTCAACGAGATTAAGGCCGGACTGACGGGACAATATCCCAAGAAAAGCACCGACAGCGATTGCGACTGCATCTACACGACGGTGGACGCCTACAATATGTACGTGGATTCCATCGCCCGGATGGAGGTTAAAATGCCCGCTGCCGCCAAAGCGGTGGTCGTGCGGGGAATCAGCCCCCAGTCCCTGCTGTCAAAGGCCCAGAAACTGGACATCAATGTATCCCGATGGCTGGCCTCGGGCAACGCCAAGGAAAAGCGCGACATCGAGCGCGAGTGCGTGCGCCTGATTAACGCGGGCAACAGCGAAATCGACAGCAAAGGAGTCTATACGGCCGAGCAAAAAGATGCCAAAGCCGCTTTCAAACGCGCCGAGGCTTATTTCAATAAAACTTGCGGACGATGAAAAAGCATTTTCTCCTGATAGGCCTTCTGATGCTGGGTTGCCTTTCGCTGGCAGCCCAGCGTGCGGGTGAAATCGAGGGGGTAGCCGATAATTTTGACCAGTACAACGAAACGCTCAAAGCGCTTACGAAGGATTTGGAACACGCCAGGGATGAGAAGGCGATGGACCGGTTCGACGCTTCGCTTGCGGATTTCAACCGGCGCTGGGACCTCTACTACCAGGCCAAGAGCGGGTTGATTGGCGGCAACAAGGAGTTGTTGGAGGCCTGCACGAATTTTTTGAACGACAAAGACAATCTTGGCAAAGCGTCGGTGGACAAACGGGCGGCTATCGAGGGCAAGGCCAATTTTGCCGCTGCGGCAAGTTTTATGGCGGAAAAAGATACGGTGTATCGCCGGTATCTCAAAGCGGCCAAGCGCTATTCCCAGGTGTCGGCTGCGGCCAAATTGCTGGTGAAAATCAAGGCCAAGGAAGCCATCCTGACCGGCAAACTGGATGAGCATTACGCCGCAGCCAGCGCAGGTGCCCAGGCCAATCCCGACCTGAACATCGAGGAACTGGAGGAAAAATACCTCGAACTGAAGAACTATTCCACCCAGATCCAGGCTTGCGAGTACAAACCCTTCATCGAGCGCATCAAGGACTGGCTGTTGTCCTTTGCGGCGGTCGCGATGATTCTGATGTTCGCCAATATGGTGTGGAGCAAGTACCAGGCTTTCAAACAGACCCGGGAGAATATGAAGAAAATGCAAAAAGAACTGCACAAAGATGATGAAATTCCTTCGATATAAGCCTATGATGAGAAGATACTACCCTTTGCTTCTGGCTCTCGCGGCCTTCGCGGCTTGCGATGATGCGAAAGACTTGATGGATTTTGACGAAGAAGAAACCCCGAAGGAAGCGCCCCAGAAGGTGCTGCAAGTCACCCGGAGTGAGTTTGAAGCGGACGCCAAGACGATTACGCTTTCGACGGTGTTGACGAAGGATATCGGCGATGTACCTCTTGACAAGAAAGATTCCGTCCAGGTCAAAGTGCTGGAGACGGGACTGTCCAATAAGCCCGTGTCTTTGCAGCCGGTTTTCACGGAGTTGTATCGTACGGGGACGAAAGAGATTGTCGCCGCGGATCTGCATATGTCCCTCATCGTGGATATGACGCTCTCGCCGAAACTGGTCGAGGCGCAGCGCTCGGCCGCCCGCCAGATTGCGGCCGTGTTCGGCAGTGACAATATGTCCATCGTTTTCCTGCGCGGTTCCGGTCTGTCCCGTTCGTTCAGTGCGGCGGATTTCGTATTGGAGAACGATTTTACGCCCGATGACGGCGGCAGCAAGAAGTTGCTGCTCAATGCCATCCTGACGACCATCAAGGCTGCCAAGGACAGCACGGCCGCCCATCCGGGCCGCAAGAATATCGTGCTGGCTTTCTCCAACGGCAAGGTGTACAACGGTGCCCGTACCATCGACCCGCAGCATTTCAACCGGCAGGAAGAACTGACGCAGATTTGCTCGGAGGACGACCCTTCGATGGCGTTCTACTATGTCAATTTCGCGTCCCAGAATGCGCCGGGTGAAGCCGAGTATTTCCTCAAGAGCCTGTGCGAGAGCAGCAAGGGCTTCTATCAGAACGGCTTTGCGTGGAACAAGATGGCGGAATACCTGTTTGCGGCCTATGGCATCGATTATACTGATTACAAAATCGTGCTGACCAACAAGGACGGCAAACTCTACAACGGCGACCGCAAGTTGACGATGGAGTTCTACTACAAGGATGAGATGGTGGCGGATTTGGAGACGACCTATACTTGCGGAAGTTTCCATCAGCCGGTCATCGTGGCGGGTACGCCGCGTATCCAGGTGCTGTTGCAGGGACTGCTCATCAGCCTGCTGCTGATGGTGCTGATCTATCTGGTGCTGCAATATGTGGTGCCGAGAATCAGCTATATCTTGTTCAAGAAGAAATATATCGCGACCTATACGGGCGGCAATATGAGCGTCAACGGCGTGCTGGTGGGCGATACCTGCTATTATTGCAAGGCTCCGTTCATCCCGGGCAACAAGATTGTCGCGCGTTGCAAACACGTGATGCACCAGCAGTGCTGGGAGGAGAACGGGCACCACTGCCCCGAGTACGGACGCAATTGCAAGGAGGGTTCACATTATTACAACGCCCAGAAGTTGAGCGACAGGAAGAACGCGTCTTTCCTGATGCGCTGGATGCTGGCGGGCGTGATTGCGGGTTTTGTGTCCTGGTTGTTCTTCTCTTCCATCGACAACGGTTTCGCCGTCGGAATGATGGAGAGTATCCTGATGAAGATTTACAACTTGAAAGAGGGTACGGTGGAGGCGCTGAATTTCCAGCGGGAGTTTGCATCTCACCTCAACCAGCTGCCGTCCTTCGGTCTGGGTATGGGCTTTGCTTCAACGCTGGCGCTGTCGCTGTTGACGGTATACAAGCGCAATACGCGGCGAATGGTGGTCGAGATTGCGCTTCGTTCCATCATCGGTGCGGGGATTGGATTCGTATTTTTTATGCTGGGCTGCATCGTCTCACAGATTTTCAACCTGGGTGGAAACAGTTATCTGCTCGACTGGATTCCGTGGGCGGCCACGGGTTATGCCATCGTGTTGTGCTCGACCATCGGAACGACCGTGAAGGTGCGTAAGAAATGGATTCTCATCAGCATCGGCCTGGGCGTGGTGTCTATGCTGCTGTGGAACCTGATTTTCGTGGCGATAGGTACGGATTACCGCACCTTGCTGCTGCTGAGCCACGTGGTGTTCTCTGTCGGTATGGCGTTGAGCGTGGCACAGGCTTCTCCGCGTTCGGAGCGCTATTTCCTCCACGTGGGCGGTTCGATGAAGGAGATGGATATCGCGATGTACAAGTGGTTCGAGGCGAATACGAACCGCGTGGTGAGCGTAGGCAAGTCGGTGGATTGCGACCTGGTGATGTCCTGGGATGTGAAGGGAGATATCGCGCCGGTGCAGGCGCAGCTCACGAAGGAGGGCGACCGCGTCTATATCACGCCGCTGGAGCCGGGTATCATCGTGAAGGGCAAGACCCTGCCGACAGGCAAGCGGGAGCGCCTCTTCCACGGGAAGGTCTTCACCATCGGCACCACCGAATTCCGCTACGTCGAGAAGGATGTGTAAGGCATTTTGAACCCCGTTAACATACGACTATTGAATCAGCAGTTGGTGGCGCCGGAGTTTGCGCGGCCGGAGGAGGTGGTCTCGCACCTGGGCGCGGTGCAGGCGCAGGAGTACCGCTTGATGCGCTGGGCCGTGGGAATGCGAACGCGGCGACCGTCCGCTTCTGCTTTTCAGGAGGCCTATGACAGCGGCCGCATCATCCGTTTGCATCTATTGCGCGGCACTTGGCAGCTGGTCACTTGCGAGGATTACCCCTGGATGCTGTCCCTGTGCGCGGACAAGGCACGTCGCGTGATCGAGGGTTGGATGAGCGCCAACCACATTAGCATTTCCGATGAAGAGTACGGCCGCATCCGAGAGATTCTAGTGCGCTGCGCGGGCGATAAAGGCTCCGTCACCAAAGAGGATTTCGCGCAGGCGCTGGCGGAACGGGACATTGTGATGGACGACCATCGCCTCTCCTACCATATCCGTATGGGCGAACTCGCGGGCGTGTTTTGCAGCGGCCTGCTCCACCCGATGAAGCCCACCTATGCGCTGGTCTCCGAACGGATTCGCATCGGAGAGAGTCAGCTGGCTGCGGACGGGAGGTTGGAGCGCGATGAGGCCCTGGCTTTGCTGGCGCGCAAGTATTTCCGCAGTCACAGCCCGGCGACGCTGGAAGATTTTATTTGGTGGACGGGCCTGAATATAAACGATTGCAAAAGAGGCATCGCGGCGCTGGGCCCGGAATTGGAGATGGTCCGCCTGAATGGAACGGATTTCTATCTACATTGGGAAGCGCGGACGCGGGGCTTTCGTAAAGGCAATATGATTTTGCTTCCGCCCTACGATGAATACCTGATCGGCTATAAGAGCCGCGCCATTTCCCTACCCGATGCCCACCGCCACCGCGCGCACAACAACTCCGGAAATTTCTACCCCATCATCCTCTCCGACGGCATCGTCTGCGGCAACTGGAAACCCTTCACCGACCAACTCTCGGTCGAGCTGTTTGAAGAAGCTGACTCTTTGTCGGCCCCGCAACTCGAGCAGGCCTGGGACAACTACCGCCTATTTCTTAAAAGGTAAAATTAGCACGTCATCCCCGGCCCCGACCGGGAATCTCATCCCTATAGCCTTTCCAGCAAAACCAGGCCGCTGCGCTCGCCGGCGACATAGCGTTTCTCCTCGGACGAGCCGTTGCGACGGAAATGATCCAGATAGAGCGGACGGGCCAACTGGAACCAGGCACAAACGAAACTGTCGCCCGGCTGAAGACTGGAATTGAGCGACTGCTCGACCACGAAACGCCGGTCCTGGCCCAGTCTGATAACAATTTGACGATTCGGAAGCCAGCCCACCCGCAGACACGCGTCCGGCTGCAAATCATCGGCGGCAATCCCATCCCGGGCAAATTCCTCCGACTCTTTTCCGTCCTTCTGCTCCTGTGTGAACTCCTTCCAATTGGGATAGCCGCAATAGCGCGAAAGCACATCCAGCGTCCGCAAAGAAACGGCGTCGATGCGGCGTGTGGAATAGCCCCACAGGCGCTCCAGCGTACTTTCCGAAACGTGCTCCCGGAGCGTGGCATCCATCTCCCCGCTCAACGCAATGAAGGCGTTGTGCGTCTGCAAGGGCGATCCGAACATCTCTTCGGCGCGCTGCAGCAGGAGCTTCACTTCAGGAATATTTGTTGAAACTGACATTGCGTGACAAAGGTAAGCACAATTCCTTTGCAAAACAATGTCTTTTAATGTCACCGAATCCTGTCAATGTTTTCCATAAATGACTTATCTTTGCAACGACATTATAGAAGCCCTTCCATATAGTTACAGGTTATGTCCGAGATTGTCAGCGATACTTTGCGCGAATTGTCCCCGTCCGAGAGCAGCCGCTACTCCATTGTGTCCGTGCTGAAAGACGGAGCGAACGGACGCATTTTCCTGGCCGAGAAAGAATGGAAACGTTTCATTTTGAAAGCCCCTGCCACGGACAGCGGACGAGCGATCGAACGGCTCCGGCGGGAATGGGAACTCTCCATCGGCCTGTCCCATCCCGGGCTGGCGTATGTGTTCACTTGGGAGGAAGACTCCCCCGTCGGCCCCTGCCTGGTCCAAGAATGGGTGGACGGAAGGACGCTGGATGCCTTTCTACAAGAAAACCCGTCGCTGCCCGCCCGCAAACGTGTCTTTGAGCAACTGCTCGACGTACTCTCGTATCTGCACCGAAAAGGCGTCAT
>CACZWF010000039.1:37668-44880 GCA_902784785.1 uncultured Bacteroidia bacterium | reverse complement strand
CAGCACGGTAACAAGAGCGAGCACTCCCCCCATCAGCTTGACAATAAAAGCCTTTTTGCGCTCAGACAGTTGGAATGAAAACTTTTTCGGAGTGGTACGTTTCTTTTCGGCCATTACTTATTGTTGGGTTTAAAAAAGTTCTTTTTCTGAAAACGACGCTTGCCGCCCTGGCGTTGTGAATTTCCGCCTTTGGGAGCAATACCCGGACGGGAGAAGTTGGCATCATAAGCGATTTTGCTCAGTTCGATGCCGGCGGGAACGCGGATGCGTCCGTCGGAGAGTTTCTCGATATCGGCGAAAATGGTCTCATCCGCCACACTGTCTTTATTCCAAATCAAATATTGCTGACGCATGTATATGGCCAGGGAACGAATGAGTGAAGTCTTGTCGTCCCCATCTTCCAAACCGGCAATCAAATCGATAATGCTCTCGATATTGCGACCGTAATGCGTAGCCTTGACCGGTTTTTTGTTGATGGGAACCGGCATGGGACGGGATTCCAATCCGGCCCGTTCGGGCATGGGGTAGGGAGAATCAACGTCCAAATCATACCCCGAGATGATAAAAAGATGGTCCCACAACTTTTGCTCGTAGTTCTCCTGCAAACGGACCTGGGGGTTGAGCAATTCCATCACCTTGACGACCGCACGGGCCTGCCGGGTGCGTTTTTCTTTATCTTCAATGCCTTTCAGCTGCCCCACCATATCGTATACGATACGGCCATATTCCGGAAGACGGAGCGGGGCTCTTTGTGTATTATAATCCAACATATTTTCCATAATCCACAAATTTACGTGCAAATCGAGAGAAAAACAAATTTATTTGCTTTTCTGTGTACAAGCGTCAAGCAAAATTTTTCGTTTCCACCTCATTCGAACGCAAATACCATAGATGGGTGGTCACTTTTTGACGTCCCATCGCCAGATAGGCCCGGGCATATTTTTCCATCTGCCGAGCATAGGAGGGATATTTTTCACCGCTCTTGTAGTCAATGATAATAACCTCCTTCCCATTGTCGAGCACACGGTCCGTACGGTAGTTCTCCCCATCCGGCACCAAGATCGTCGCCTCGTTGCGAATCACCCAGCCCTTGTCCGGAGCCGGGAACCAGCCCCATTGGATGGCAGTAGCAATACGCTGGCGCAAGAAATCCAGGGTTTCCTGTTCTTTCTCAGCTTCCAATTCCCCCGAGAATACCGCTGCCCGCACCGCCGTCTCCAGTTCTTCCGGGTACACCACGTGGGAAAGGATGTCGTGCAGGATGGTTCCGTTGACCCGTCCGGCATCGGAGGCTTTTTCCGCTTCGCTTTTGAAGAAATCGGAGGCATCCGCCCGCAGTTTCACCCGTTCTCCTTTCGGATAAGAAGGATAACCATCTTTCACCTCAAGCATTTGAGGCTCTTGTTCTAGCTCCTGCTCCTGTTTCGCTTTATCTTCCGGGTCTATATTTTCTTCATCGGATTTATTCTCTTCATCCGGATCTTTCGGAGGATAAGGGTTGAATGCACCGAGTTCATAACCACCATTTGCAAAAGTCATATTTTCTTTCGCAAAATCACGGAGCAATGCTGGGAAGGAAGCCGTTTCATTAGCATTTTTGGGAGCAGCACTGATAATGTGCAAGACAACTCTTGGGCGGGTAAAGGCCACATACAGCACATTCAGATTATCAATGTACTCCAAGCGCCTTTCCTCCAGGTAACTCTTTTCAAAATGGCTTCCTTCCGCCATTCCGGCTGTCAGGTTGACCTGGTACACGCCTTCCGCTTTTCCTTCCAGTTCCGTACCTTGCAGTTCCGGGACGCACCAGACGGATTCCCCCCTGCCATCGACACGCGCCCATTCGATGGACTCCACGAAAGGAACGATGATATAGGGAGCAGCCAATCCTTTGACCTTGTGAATGGTAATGATATTGACCGCATCCTGCGATTCGGGGGCACTGATCGCATCATTCCTGTCGGAAATATAACGGACAAAGGAATGAAGGGAGTTGTCTCCCCGCGCCACAAAATCATTCAGCACATCCATAAAACAGCGGATGTAGGGAATCTGTGCGTTGAAATCCGCGGGACGTTTCTCCTTGATTTTCCGAAGAATTCCTTCACAAATATCCACCAAAGAACAATCCCCGGCATCGGGTGTAATTCTCGGAAAGAAATGCTCTGCCAGATAGGCTCGGGCGCTGTCGTTCGGATCATCCCGGTTGGACAGCAAAGAAATCAGCAGGCGGACGATGGAAGAGGACATAATGCCCAGGGTGTCGGAAGTAGAAACCTTGATTCCTTTTTCCATCAGATAGGAAGCCAGATTTACGCCATCGGTTTTTCCTTTTCGGACGACAATGGTGATATCCCCATTTTTATACCCTTTGGCATTGGCTTCCCGGATGGATTCCAGGACTTTTTCCATTTCCACCTCGCGCACCTTGATTTTCCCTTCTTCTGTCTCGCGTTCTTCGCAAAAATCCAGACGGATATACCCCCCTTTAGGACGAGTTGCCTTCTGGCAAACATCTTGATATATCTCTTGCAGCACGGGTCCTTGACGAAGTTCATCATCCATCCGCCGGGCCGCAAAAGCAAAAAAGGCATTGTTGAAATGGACGATTTCCTCTGCGCTCCGCCAGTTGCTATCGAGTTCCTGGGTATCATCGATATAATCCCCGAAAGTATCCGGAAGCACTTTGGTCATCAAATTTGCATCCGAATTGCGCCATCGGTAAATACTTTGTTTAGGGTCACCGACCACCAGGTTCGTGTGTTTGTAACTCACGCTCTCCTGTAGCAGTGGACGAAAATTATCCCACTGGATATGGGACGTATCCTGAAATTCATCGAGCAGGAAATGCTCATATTTCACACCGACTTTCTCATAGATGAAAGGCGTGGCCGTATCGGAGATGAGGTCCTTGAGAATCTCATTGGTTTCATCGATGCCGAGCACATTCTTTTCTTTCATCAAGGCGGAGAGCTCCTGACTGATGCGCCGGACTACGCCGAAGCCATAGAGTTGGGAGGAAATGATATCCAAGGTACCCACCATCTTCATTCCTTCGTCATAAGCCTGGCGAAGCCGTTCCATTTTATCTAACAGGCCTTTCAGTCCGGCTCCACTCGCAAACCGGGCCTGGTCCGCTTTCTTGAACCAGGCGTCCGTATCGACGGCACCGATGGGGAGGAACAATTTCGCATAGGCAGAATCTGTCAGTCCCGGGATGCCTTCTTTGGGGTTCCCCTCTTGGATAGCCGTCAACTTTTCCAATGCTTTTTCCAACACTTCCCGGCTGGTCTTGACGGTCCCCAATACAAGCTTTGCTTCATCGGAAGCCTCCTTCGCAGCCTTTTGAACTTGGCTTTTGTAAGTCTCTTTCATTTCACGGCAAGTATTCTCCAAACGGGTCAACCGGTCATGATCGTAGAGCTCATCTTCGTTCATCTGCGACTTTTTCAAGGCTTCCTTGTACTGATTGGTCATCAATTGGCCAGCCACTTCCAACAGCAAGGCATCCGAGGAGAATTTCTCCCCGCCAGCCACGCGGGAAACGGCTTTTCGGGACAGCCAACGGAGGACTAGAATCCGATCCACGCACTCCCCTATCAAAGCAGAACGGTCCAGCTCCACCTGATAGGAAGAATAATAGCCAATCTCCCGGGAGAAAGAGCGCAGGACCAATTGGAAGAAACTGTCGATGGTACTCACGGAGAACGCACCGTATTCGTGCAACAAACGGAAAAGGATTTCTCCGGCAGCCGTTTTCAAGGCCTCATCCGTACAGCCGAGACTGGAGACAAAATCTTTATAATAGTGAGATTTAGAAGGGGTTCGGGAAAGAACATACAATTCCTCCAAGATTCGCTCCTTCATCTCCGCCGTCGCCTTGTTGGTGAAGGTAACAGCCAGCACATGGCGAAATTGATTGGGGTTTGCGGGATCTTCCGGATTGAAATACCGTTCCAGCAAAAGCCGGATATACGTTTTGGCCAGTAAATGTGTTTTACCAGAACCGGCGGATGCACCGCGCAACAAGATAGGTTTATCGCTCATCGTCCACAAATGCTTTTAAAATCACAGAACTCACAAGAAGCGGTATTTTCCGTCTTGACAAAAGGCTTCGCTGGATCTTTCAGTTCCTGTATCACAGCCTGCAATTTCCGTTTCATCGCATCGGCAAAAGAGAGACAGACCTCATAATCCATTGGAACGGCACCCAAAGACAAACGGAAAGGAACATACATCGCATTGGAGAGCCGATTGAGGGAGGACGGGAAAAATCCCCCGTCCTTCTGGGCAGAGGCTTGCACCGCCGCCTCATCATACAAAAAGAACTGAATCGCCGCCTTGTGGTGATAATCCGTAAAAGGCAAGTCTATCTGCTCTTCCTGCAATCCCAGGCAGTCCGGATTGTCACTGCCCGTTTTATAATCGACCACGCGGACCTTTCCGTCAGCCAGACGATCCACACGGTCGATTACTCCTTTGAAAGTGACTCCCAGGAAATCCATCTTGAAATAATGTTCCAGCGAAATCACTTGGAAAGCACGCTGGTGGTGGAGGCTCAAATAGTTCAAGTCCGCCTGAAGGGTATTGGCTACATATTGGCAGATAACATCTGCCATCACCAGATTACGCCCCGTCACCTGAGACACTTTCAGCTCTTTACATATCAAAGACTTTACTTTTGCGCGTATTTCCTCTTTGCGTCCGAGCCAGTTATTGATATAGCCTTTGGTTATGTCATGCGGAACGGTTGGCTTAATCACCACCCCATCGGGCTTCATCGCCTCCTCGGAGGTATAGAGCGATTCCATCGTTTGGTGGAATACCGTTCCCAACATCGAGCCATCCAGGTATTCCGACACTTCGGCCGGCCCCTCCAATTCAAGAATCTGACTGTAATAGAATTTCATCGGACAGGAAACATAGGTTTCCAAAGATGAGGCCGAAAACTCAAGCGTTCCGATCTGGGACATTATGTCATCGGTCTTACACACGATATCGCTTTGATCGCCCGCTTCCGCCACAGGCTCCGCCGGAGCAATCAGATGCTCCGTCCAATCCGTGATATCCGCAGCGAAATGGTAGCGCAACTGCTTGATAAAACGACTCTCCTCCCCTCTCTTCAGCCCTTCCGTACGGTTGTCATACAAGAGCCAGACCTCGTCGGAACGGGCAATAATCCGATAGAAGTAATAGGCCCACATCTCGTCCTGATGATCGTAGGAAGGCAAACCAAAGCCCACGCGCAATTCCGGAGGGATGAAAGAGGAGCTGACGCTCTTGCGCGGGAAAACGCCCTCATTGCACGAGAGAACAATCAAATTATCAAAGTCCAGACAGCGGGATTCCAGCGGTCCCATCACCTGCAAACCCTTGAGCGGCTCCCCTTCAAACGGAATGGATATACCGGAAATCAGACGGTCCACCATTCGGGCAAATGTAGCAGGCTTGATAGGAAGAGGATTAGCTATCAACTGATTGATGGCATTATAGGCCGCCTTGGCAAAACTTGTTTCAAAAGTCAACGGTTCCTTTTCGCTCATCACAGGGCCCACATATAAGATAATCTCTTTGAGATACGCAGCAAAGCGCTTGATAGACTCCGGATCGGCAGCAAGGCCGGTCTTGGCAGTTGCCTCCAAGGCGGGCTTGTCCAAGACGGGACGGAATATCGTTTCCAGAACAGCGTTGCCGCTGAATTCAGCTTGCGGAATATAATAGGAAGCCTTTTTTTTGATTTCGTTGACTTTCACTTCCAACCCGGGTTCTTTGGCGTAGAAGAGTTTGAAAATAGGCGACGCAAAGATTTCCCACACGGGTTTGTGGTAGAAACAAGGTTGCTCGACGGCAGTTTGGTTTTCGGCCGCCTTGACTGAATAGCGGCGAATGTTCAGCTGAAGGTCCATCAGACGCAGCAAGAAAGAATGGAACTCGCTCTGACTCATCGAGTACCCCATCGTCACATTAACGGAGTCGAGTTGCGAGGGAATGGCATTGAGCACGGACATCAGCAACCCCTCATCCGGCAAGACAATGGCGCAGGATTCCAGTTGAAGGGCTTCATCGGACACAGCCGTTGAATCGTCCCCCACAATCCCACATTGTTTCAGAATAGCAGGTATCTGACGCGTCTGGCCGACACCGGAGGCGACAGGCAGCACATTGATATGCGGATGACCTGTAAGTCTCTGCAATGCAAATTCTTGTGGGAAATCATCGATGTTTTTTTGAAGGAAGGAGGACTTGTTATATTTGTTGGCTATCCAGTCACCGGGATAATCCCAACAGAAAGCCGCCAGACCGGGACGCTTGCTCAGCTGCTTCAAAATAAAGTGCTCGCATTCCGTCAGTTTGGTCAATCCGGTGAATACGAATTTCTTCGCACGGGGAAACAGCCCCTGCAACACATCCACCGCCGAGACTGTAGGATTGGCCATCCGCTCCCGGGCCATTCGATAGACACGGCCCTCATAAGAAGCGCCCGTGCGGTCCAATTCCTCATTGAAACGGGTATAGAGCGGATAGAGCAGATTCCAAATCTGCTGGAAAGGACGACGGGCATCATGCTTGCCCTCTTTTGTCCCTTCCGGATTGGTGTTGAAATAGTTGAGAAAACGCTTGAGTGCCTCATTCTGCTCCGGCTTCAACTCCTCCAGTCCGGCATCGATACTTTTAAAATCGTTGACATTGGTGAAAACCACCTTCGGATCGCAGTAATATTTATCCACGTCCGAAAAATCCCCCAGCAGCACATCCCCCCAGAAAATAAAATCATCCAGCGGTTCGGCATCGGGTCGCAATTCCTTGTAACAATCATAGAGGGTCAGCAGCAAACGGACGCGGTCCGTGGGATATTCGTCCGCCAACCGATAGAGAAAATCGTTGATCGTTATCATCTCCGGGGCCAGCAAAGGCTTGTCGGACAACTGCTTGAAATAATTCTGCAAGAAAAGCATCGAGCGACGGTTCGGCAGGACAAAACACAATTCATCCAAGGACAATCCGTCCGGTCCGGAGTCCTTCGTCACTCTCAAGAAATGTCCGGCTACCTGCCGGAGAAAAGGATCAGTATTCATCTTCTTCAAAATCTTTCAAGTTTTCATCCCATTCGGCCAGCTCGTCCTCCAACGCCTCCAGCCAGGCGTCCTCGTCAAATTCCCGCTCCAGCTCAGATCCCCGATCGGGTCGGGGATGACGCGTGTCACTCTCGGC
>CACZWF010000039.1:0-37601 GCA_902784785.1 uncultured Bacteroidia bacterium | reverse complement strand
CCCGGCGACCAGCGCATCCAGCAGGCGTCGGTCCTTCTTGGTCGGACGGCCCGCTCCAGGATCACGCCGAAACGCGATGGTCTCCACCGGACGCGCCAATTTATCCAACTCGCTCTGCGGCGTCAGGTTTTCGGCAAAAACGGCCACATTCTTCGCCCCCTGGCGTTTCTGCACCAATTCCGTCACCTTATAAGTATAGGTAGCCGGTCCCTTGCGGACCGTAATCACATCGCCCACCTTCACTTCTTTCGACGCCTTGGCATCCGCCCCGTTCACACGCACCTTGCCACCCCGGCAGGCCGCTGTCGCCTCCGAACGCGTCTTATACGCCCGGATGCTCCACAAATATTTGTCTATTCTTACGGAATCCATCTTTGGTTACAATTATACGGTTCTGGATATCGGCCGCAATCCAACCCTACAAAGATATACCAATTCACTGCAAAAATCTTACAGTTTCTCCAAAAGTTTTCAACAATTTTTGCTTTTCTCTCGACTTGAGATTACCTTTGCTGAAAACAACCGACTCTTCGGTTCTTATCGCTAAAGATTGTCACGCCAGCAACGCAGGAAATTGCCGCCGGCGATTTTTTCTTGGTCCGAAGCAGACCAGCCGCGGCGGGACAGTTCGTCAAAGATTTTCCCCATACAAGAGCAATCCTCCATCCCTTCCGGGGCCACGCAAATGCCGTCGAAGTCGGAACCGATGCCCACGCATTCGATTCCGCCCACACGGATGGCGTGCTCGATATGGTCCACGATGCGTGTCCAGACAGGACGCTCCAAGGTCTGCAAACGGTCCATCGCCGCATACCAGGCCGCCCGTTTTTCCTTGTCCGCAGGATCGGCGATAAAGGCATCTTCGATGTCGGAGGCCCAGTCGTACAGACCGCTTCCCCGAATCAACTTTGAGAAAGAAAGTTCCAGAAATTCAGGATAGAAAGCAATCTGCACCACCCCGCCTTTATCGGCGATGCGGCGGATCAAAGCGTCGGACAAATTGCGTGGATGAGCGCACAAAGCCTGACAGGAAGAATGGCTGGCGATGATCGGCTTGGAGGAAATATCCAGCGCGGCGGCCGTCGTGGCGGCGGAGGTGTGGGAAACATCCACCAACAGGCCGAGTTCGTTCATTCGTCCGATGACCTCTTCCCCGAAGGGACTGACCCCGTTCCAGCGGGCCTCCTTGGGCGTGCAACTGTCACAGATCTGGTTATGATTGCCGTGCGTGAGCGTCACATAGCGGATGCCCCGCGCATAGTATTGGTCCAGCATCGCCAGTTCGTCACCAATGGGCTGACCGTTCTCCAAGCCCAGGAACACCGTCAGCAAGCCTGCCTTCTGGTTGGCCAAAGCCTCGTCGGGAGACAGCGCCAGGGCCGCCGTCGAACGGTTGGCCTGCAAACAGGCATCCACCGCCCGCAGCATTTCTTCCACCTTTTCCCGCCCCTGCCCGACCGAGAGCGAATTGGAGGTGTACAGCGCAAAGAAAGCACCATCCACCCCACCCTTGCGCATTTTCGGAAAATCCAACTGAGCGTGGTCGTTATCCAAGGCCAGATTCCGCAGCCGAACCAGCTGCGAGGGCGTATCACAATGCGAATCCAATACAAACATAATCGCGAAATTTACAATTCAAGAATGTGGTGGTAATAATTGCCCGAAGTGTTTTTCACTATATCTTCGACTTTGTAAGTAAGCTTGTGGAAGGCGACTTTCGACAACAATTTCTCCCACGCTTCTTCTTTATAGGGTTTGCCCCAATTGTGTCCCAGCGCGAGTGCATCGTTGCTGTACGCATAGGGCATAGCGTCTATCGACTGAGGCCTTTCTTCCGCCAGAATATCAAAGAGACGATGAAAAACAAAGTATTCCAACACAAAGTCATAATCCTGCCAATAAGCGTAGAGGCCATCCCTCAAGGCCATCAGCATAGGATGGTTTTGGCACGCAGTGATGAACCAATTGGAAATTCCGGCGTACGGGCCATCCGGGCGCTTTCTATATTGGTATAAGAACAAATCTGTATCGAGACAATTTGTAACATAGTTGTTACCCGTGCAGAGAATCGTAGGATCAATCCAAGTTCCTCCATATTGAATCAAGAGTTCCAAGCGAAGCAAATCTGCAAAAAGAGCCGGTGGAATCTGTTTCTTGGCCCATTTATCTTCAATATGTTTGGGAAAAGTGACATACTGCTTGCGGGTGCTGTCGTCGATGATTCGGATTTCTTTTTGGGGAAGATGCTCTTTCAAGGACTTTAAACAGAGTTGAATAATCTGGGGAGCATTCTCGATGCCTTGCAGCCAACAGAACCAGATGACATCCGCCCTCGTATGGGGCAAAGTTGATTTTTCATAAAAAGCCAGTCGGTCCAGCAAAAGAGGCTTGTACTTGTTTTGTAGGGCCGATATGACTTGAGGTTGGTAAGCATCATATATGTCGTTGAATGACTTTCTTTTCCAAAGTCCTTTAAGGGTCTCCGCCGCCACCCGGCCCAGCACGCCCAATCGAGCATAGGCACCGATGAGACGGAAACCGCCATACTTCTTGAAAAGAAGGAATATTTTCGGCAACTTACACTTAGCCATATTCTACATTTATGTAGCCCTCGCACAAACAGATTCGCGAAATTACAGAAAAATTGTTATCTTTGCAAGATTGCGCGAGAGGATTCGGCGCAAGTTGGAAAGAAACAATTATTTTTTGAGAAAGATGGATACGCAAGCGAAGTATTACGACCCTTCGAAAGTGGAGGACAAATGGTACGCCTACTGGCTGCAGCACAAGTTTTTTCATTCGGAGCCCGATGAGCGCCCCGCCTATACGATCGTGATTCCCCCGCCCAATGTAACGGGTATTCTCCATATGGGCCACGTGCTCAACAACACGCTCAACGACGTGCTCATCCGCAAAGCCCGGATGGACGGCAAGAACGCCTGCTGGGTGCCGGGTACCGACCACGCCAGCATCGCCACCGAAAACAAGGTTGTCGCCAAACTGGAAGCCGAAGGCATCAAGAAGGAGGACCTCACCCGGGAAGAATTCCTCAAGCACGCCTGGGAGTGGAAAGAAAAACACGGCGGCATCATCCTGAACCAACTTCGCAAACTCGGCGCCAGCTGCGACTGGGACCGCACCAAGTTCACGATGGACCCGGACCTGAGCGAAGCCGTCATCAACACCTTCGTCTATTTCTATAAGAAAGGATACATCTACAAAGGCGTCCGTATGGTCAACTGGGACCCTGTGCGTCTGACCGCCGTCAGCGATGAGGAAGTCGAGCACAAGGACACCCCCAGCAAATTCTACCACATGCGCTATTTCGTCTCGGACGGCAAAGGCAACGCGACCGACAAATACATCATCGTCGCCACCACCCGTCCCGAGACCATCATGGCCGACGCCGCCGTCTGTATCAACCCGGCGGACGAACGCTACCACTGGCTGAAAGGAAAGAAAGTCTTGATTCCCCTCATCAACAAGGAAATTCCCATCATTGAAGACAGTTATGTCGAAATGGACTTCGGAACGGGCTGTCTGAAAGTGACCCCCGCCCACGATGTCAACGACTACGAAATCGGCCTGCGTCACCACCTGCCCGTGCTCGACATCATCGATGACCACGGTCGGCTCAACGAAGACGCGCAGATTCTGATTGGAGAAGACCGTTTCGTCGCCCGCGAGAAAATTGCCAAGATGCTCGAAGAAGCCGGCAACCTCGAAAAGACCGTGGACTACATCTCCCCCATCGGTTATTCCGAACGCAGCCACGCCGTCATCGAGCCCAAACTCTCCGCCCAGTGGTTCCTGAAAATGGACGCCCTGGCCAAAGACGCGCTTGAAAGCGTGGAAAGCGGGAAGGTCAAACTCATTCCCGACAAATACCGCAACACCTACAAACACTGGATGGAGACCGTCCGCGACTGGTGCATCTCCCGTCAGCTCTGGTGGGGCCAGCAGATTCCCGCCTACTATCTGCCCGACGGCCGCTATGTCGTGGAAAGCACCCCCGAAGAGGCCTTGAAAGCCGCACAGGCGCTCGACCCCGCGATCCAAGCCACTGACCTCGTCCAGGACGAAGATGTGCTCGACACCTGGTTCTCCAGCTGGCTCTGGCCCATCAGCGTGTTCGACACCGAAAAAGCCGGACATCCCGAAAAGCCGGGCAATGCCGACTTGCAATACTACTACCCGACCAACGACCTGGTCACCGGCCCGGACATCCTCTTCTTCTGGGTGGCCCGTATGATTATGGCCGGCAACGAGTTTATGCACGACGTGCCTTTCCGCAATGTCTATCTCACGGGCATCGTGCGCGACAAACTGGGCCGCAAGATGAGCAAGACGCTGGGCAACTCCCCCGATCCCCTCGAACTGATCGAGAAATACGGGGCTGACTCCGTGCGTCTGGGTATGCTGCTCTGCTCCTCCGCCGGCAACGACATCCTCTACGATGAGGCGATGATCGAGCAAGGACGCAACTTCTGCGCGAAAATCTGGAACGCCTATCGTCTGGTCGGCATGTGGGAGGCGGATGAAGCCAAAGCCCAGGCCGAAGCGGCCGTCCGCGCCGTCGAATGGTTCGACGCCAAACTCTCGCTCACCATCGAGACGGTCAACGACCATTTCTCCAAATTCCGCATCAGTGACGCTCTGATGAGCGTTTACAAGTTGTTCTGGGACGACTTCTGCGGTTGGTATCTGGAAATCATCAAGCCGGGGTTCGGCGAGAAGATGGACGGAGCCACCCTGAAAGCCACCAAAGACTTCTTCGAGGCCCTGCTCAAGATGATTCACCCGATTATGCCCTTCATCACGGAAGAACTGTGGCAGCATATGACGGAACGCAAAGATGGCGAAACCATCATGACCCAGGCCTATCCGAAAGCCAAAGCCTACGACGCGGCGCTGATCAGCGACTTCGAAACGGCCGTGGCCGCCGTGAGCGGCATCCGCAGCATCCGCCAGGAGAAAGGTATTTCCCCGAAAGAGTGCCTGAAAGTCTGCTGCGAGTCCTTCCCCGAGAGCATGCTGGCCATCGTGAGCAAACTCGCCAACATCGAATGCGTTCCCGCCTTGGAAGGCGCCGCCAGTTCCTTTATGGCCGGTACCAGCAAGGTCAGCGTACTGCTCGAAGGCTTTGTCAACAACGACGAAGAGAAAGCCAAACTGACCGCCGAACTCCAACGGCTCGAAGGCTTCCTGAACGGCGTTCGCAAGAAACTCTCCAACGAGAAATTCGTCAACGGAGCGCCCGAACAGGTCGTCGCCCTCGAGAGAAAGAAAGAGGCTGATGCGCTCGCCAAGATCGAAGCGATTCGTCAGGCTTTGGAACAGTTGTAAATGATTTCAATAAACTCGCTCACCGTCGCCTTTGGGGGCTTCACCCTGCTGGACAATATCAATTTTCACATCAGTGAGAATGATAAAATTGGTCTGGTGGGAAAGAACGGCGCGGGTAAATCGACCCTGCTCAAACTGATTTGCGGCGAGCAGACCCCCACTTCGGGCAAAGTGGAGGTTCCTGGCGGAATGACCATCGGCTACCTCCCCCAGATTATGCAGCACCATCGTGGACGGACGGTGTTGGAAGAAGCCCTGACCGCTTTCTCCAAACTGTTCGAGATGGAGGCGCGGCTGGAAGCCATCAATGTCGAACTCGCCGAGCGCACGGACTATGAGTCGGAAGCCTATTCCGAACTTATCGTCCAAATGAACGAACTCAACGACCATCTGGCCGTACTGCGCAGCGACGACCCGAATGTGCTGGCCGAACGCACGCTCAAGGGACTCGGATTCAAATCAGAGGAACTCTCCCGCCCTACGGAAACATTCTCCCAGGGTTGGAATATGCGCATCGAACTGGCCAAGATTCTGCTGGGAAGTCCGGATATCCTCCTTCTGGATGAGCCGACCAACCACCTGGACATCGAATCCATCGAGTGGCTGGAAGGTTATCTTAAAGAATACCGGGGTTCGCTCGTGCTGATCTCCCACGACCGCAAATTCCTCGACAATGTGACCAACCGCACCGTCGAGATTATGCTGGGACATATTCACGATTATAAAGTCCCCTACAGCCAATACCAAGTGCTGCGGGCCGAACGCATCGCCCAGCAGCGGGCCGCCTACGAGAACCAGCAGCGGATGATTGAGAAAACGGAAGAATTTATCGAACGCTTCCGCTACAAGCCGACCAAGTCCAACCAGGTGCAATCCCGCGTCAAGGCGCTGGAGAAACTGGAACGCATCGAGGTGGATATCGAGGATAAGGCCGCGATGACGGTCAAGTTCCCGCCCGCTCCCCGCAGCGGCGACATCGTGTTCAAAGCCACGGACTTGGTGGCTGGCTATCCCTCGACTAAACCCGGAGACGGCCCCAAGGTCGTGTTCTCGAACGCCCAGATTGAGGTCAAGCGCGGAGAAAAAGTCGCGCTGGTCGGACGCAACGGTGAAGGCAAGACCACGCTGATGCGCATCCTGATGCGAGAACTGGACCCGTTGAAGGGAGAAGCCCGGATCGGGTACAATGTCAATATCGGCTACTACGCCCAGAATCAGGAAGACGTGTTGGACAAGCAGGACACCGTCTTCGGCACCCTGGACCGCATTGCCGTGGGTGACATCCGCACCAAACTGCGCGACATTCTCGCAGCCTTCCTGTTCAAGGGCGAAGATATCGACAAGAAAGTGGCCGTGCTCAGCGGCGGCGAAAGAGCCCGCCTGGCGATGGCCAAACTGATGCTCCATCCCTACAACCTGCTGGCCCTCGACGAGCCCACCAACCACATGGACATCCTGTCCAAGGACATCCTCAAACAGGCTCTCCAGCGTTACGACGGAACCCTGATCATCGTTTCGCACGACCGTGATTTCCTAGAAGGGCTGGTGGACAAAGTCTATGAGTTCCGCGACGGGCGCGTCAAAGAGCACCTGGGCGGCATCGACGAGTTCCTGCGCAGCCGTAAAATCGCTTCGCTGAGCGAACTGGAGCGGAAGGACGGGAGTAAGCCGGGATCGACGGGCTCCGAGCGCAAAGACGGTAGCAAGCAGGCGGGCCAGCCAGCTCCTAAAGCAACGACGGAGGCCCCGGCCAAGCAGAAGTCGGCTCCAGCCCAACAGACATCAGCCCAGGTGCAACAGGCTTCAGCCCCGGCCCCGAGCGGGCATCCCAAGTTCTTGTCTAAAGAACAGCGCAAACTCAAAAACCGCGTAGACTATCTGGAAAAGAGCATCGCTACGTTGGAGGCCGCCCAAAAAGAGATTGAAACGCACCTGCAAGCCCCCGGGCCGGATGATGACATCATCGAACTGACTCGGAAATATTTGGAAAACAAACGAGAAATTGACAACCAGACCGAAGAGTGGCTGGAACTGTCGCAACAACTATAAGCATTATGCAAAAGCTTTTTGGCACCCATCCCGTCATCGAAGCCTTGAAAACAGGCAAACAGATTGACAAGGTCCTGATCAAACAAGGAATGGAAGGCCCCGTCTACAGGGAACTCATCACCCTCATCGGTGAACGGCACATCCCCTACCAGTATGTTCCGTTAGAGAAACTCAACCGGGAAGCCCACGGCGCCCATCAGGGCGTGATCGCTTATCTGGCGCAGATTGATTATGTGGACCTGGAAACGTTGGTCAACAACGCCCTCGCCACCTCGACCGAGCCGGTCGTCGTCATCCTCGACGGCGTGAGCGACGTCCGCAACCTCGGCGCCATCGCCCGTACCCTCGAATGTGTCGGTGGGCAAGGCATCATCGTTCCCGCCAAAGGCGGCGCCGCCATCAATGCCGAAGCGGTCAAAGCCTCGGCCGGCGCTCTGCTGCGCATCGACACCTGCAAAGTCCCGAACCTGCGACTGGCAGCCTACTACCTCCAGCAGAGCGGATTCAAATTGGTCGCCGCCACTGAAAAGAGCGACAACTTGATATATAATGTGGATTTCCATGGTCCCGTCGCGATTGTGATGGGATCCGAGGGCAAAGGCATCAGCGACTCTCTGCTTGCCCTATGCGATGAAAAAGCCGCCATCCCTATGGTCGGTCAGACGGGCTCGCTCAATGTTTCCGTCGCCACTGCCGTGGTACTGTATGAGAGCGTAAGACAAAAGAACCTTAAGTAAACATTTATAAAGAAATACCTGCCATTATGGAAGAAAACAACAACCTGCAAATTGAAGTCAAGCCCGACACCATTCGCGGCAACTACTCCAACCTGGCCGTCATCACCCACTCCGCCAGTGAATTCATCCTGGATTTCGCCTCGATGCTTCCCGGAATGAAGCAACCCGAAGTCATCAGCCGCCTGATTATGACGCCGGAGCACGCCAAACGCCTCTTCCTGGCCTTGAACGACAATATCAAGAAATACGAATCCACGCACGGGACCATCAACCTGAACGAGATGCGTCCGTTCCCCATCAATCCCAACGGGACGAAATCGTAAGAAGTTGCTGTATCCCCTTTCACTTCCCAATGGGTAAAGACTGGCATATCATTCTGGGCAGCGCTTCGCCTCGGCGAAAAGAGTTGCTCGCTGAGTTGGATGTGACCTTCGAGGTGGATGCGCGCACCAATTTTGAGGAACGCATCCCCGAAGGGCTTGCGTGTGAAGAGATTCCGCGTTATCTCGCGGAAGGCAAATCATTGGGCTTCCACCGGCCGCTGGCCCCGGACGAACTGCTGATTACGGCGGACACCCTGGTCTTTCTGGGTACGGAGGCCCTGGGCAAACCCCGCGACCGCGAGGACGCCGTCCGTATGCTCCGCGAACTCTCCGGCCAAGCCCACACCGTCACCACCGGCGTCTGCATCCGCACGGGCTCCCCGGCCGGCTCGACCGGCAATCTCCCCGCTATGGAAAGCTTCACCGACAGTTCCCTGGTGCACTTTGCCGAACTGACGGACGCTGACATTGCCTACTATGTGGACCGCTACAAGCCCTACGATAAAGCTGGCGCCTACGGCATCCAAGAATGGATTGGCGCCGCCGCCATCACCCGCATCGAAGGCTCCTACTACAACGTCATGGGCCTCCCCACCGCCGCCCTCTGGACCCACCTGAAGAAATACCTGTAAACTACCGCTAACCCAAAGGTAGTTAAACAAGAGCCCTTTACGCACAAGCAAAAAGTTTTCCCGAGCCGAAAAAAGGCATCGGGAAATTCTTTTTACTTGTGCTCCCTCAACGCTCTCGCGCCAGCCGAAAAGGCAATCCACGCCAATCAGCGTTCCAACGGCCTCCAGGCTACATTGCCATGGACTGCCCACCCTTTAAACCCGGGGCAATCCACGCCACTATACCCTCCAGGGCCCTCTACGTCATATTCCCCCGGATTGCCTTCTTTCTCCGTTATTTTTAAATTGGCCATTTCATTTCCGACCTTATAATATCCTTCTGCAGATCCACTCGTTTATTTTATCATTCGACAAGCAATAATTCTTAAGGATTTTCTAATATTTTTCTTTGTAATATGTTTTCACATGTGGATCATTGACGTCATAAATCACTCCATCCTCGAGATGATATGTTTTACCACCTGAATAAATATATGGAAGACCATTTCTATCATATGTATAACAAGTAAAATAATTACCTTTACCCAATACACTATCATCAAACCATACACCATCATATTCGTAGTTTGAAAATGAGCTATTGTTAGATATTTGACCGTATTTGCATTTCCCATCATCGAAGAATCTAACACTCCAATAAACAATGTAAGTGCTCGATTCTAATAGATTCTTTGTTTGCCACCATCCAATATGATTGCCGCTTGCTAATTCAGTTTTTTCTTTGATTTTTGATTTATACGTCTTTATTTTTTTATAAAATTTTATTTTTGCTCCATATTTCCCGGTTCCGGAATTCTGGTAGCTACCCCCATTAGAAGATAAAACCCCATCCCGGAAAAGAAAGACAGAAGGATTATATTGAATGAGATCGTCCGCTAAATAATAAGGAATATATTCAGGATTAGGAAGAGATCGAATAACATCCAATTTACGCTCCCACCAAGTACCGAGATATTCCGGATTCAAATCAATTATTTCTCCTACACAATCATCAGAACGAAGGTTCTTTTGTATATAAAGACCATCAACGGCCACATTCGTATAATCATATTCCCATACTCCATATAAGTCATCAGTATACTCCTCAGATTTATTGCATCCATCCACGAAAAATGGCAATAATAAAATTAATAAAAGTGAAATAACGTGAGACGATTTACACGTATTTGATTTATTAGAACGATCCAATTGTGCCACAGCATACTTAAAATCTGAATAATACTCAGAGTGTTTTTGAATATGTTCGCAAATTGCCCTATTATTCCAGCAGTTCCGCACACGGTATCCAAACTGCTGGTCAAACTCGTCGAGGGAAATTAACCCTTTCCTCAACATTATTGCCCCTAATTCTATTGTACCGAGATAGTCGAACAATTCGACATTGCTATAAGGCATTCTCCTGTTCTCATCAGAAACTTCATTTTCAAGTTCCGGAAGAATAACTTTCTTATCATCATCTTCCAATAAAAAGTAATGGATATTCTTTTTCTCAGTAGTGTTAAAACGCTCACGTAGATTGTTTAAGCTTTGGCAAGTGGCAACATCAAGATGTTTTTTTAACTCAATCATTGCGACCAAAAGAGTTATACAAGAAAAGATAACGATAAACAAAAACTTGTAATCAGACCATAATTTAATCATTGCTTTGATTTGTTCCGCACTGAATTCAACACACCAGCCTCCATCAAAGAGTTGCCTGATAATAATGATAACAATACACCCCAAACAAAATAGGGTCATACCTACCAAAGGCCACGCAATCCACGATAGGTTCATTCTTTCCCAACTTGAAAGACATTCTGTTGGATTTTTACACATAGAGTTAGTTTTATCCACCCCGCTCCGCGGATGATATTTATAAAAAGAAAGTGTGGAGCCGTTTTCGTATCTTCCGATGAACGTTCTGGACGGACGCAACAAGAAAGAAACAACCGTACTCCACACCCAATCTTGATATGGAGAACGATGAGCAGAAGCTCACCAACGACATAAACAAGAAAAGGCGGAGTGTTTACGACCGGGCCTTCTTGTTGTTGAAAATTGTCCAGATTTTCATCGAGGCTGGCGAAAAACACTTTCGCAATATGTCTGTATGCCCGAAGGCATACGCCTGCAAATATAGAGATAATTTTTGAGAAACTGCCTAATTATGTGAGGTCATGAGGGAATCATTAACGATATCCTCGGGCTGTTCAGTGCGGAAACAACCAGCCAGTGTGTCCGGTCCCCATTCCGTGACAGGGACCAGTTACGATTTTCCCGGAAAACCGTGTCCAGTCCACCCGCCGAAACCGGGACCGGGCACACCCTGCGGTGAGAGGTCATTGAGGAAGCGGAGGGATGCCTCGGAAGTTGCGGACCTGTGCCACCCTCGGCACCATAACCGACGCAAGAGCGAGAGAAGAGGGAACTTGTTTGCTTTGCCGAGCGGCAAGGAAGTCTTACTTACCCGCGAAGCGGGAACATACATATTTTTTCAATTGGTGAATTTTGGTTATCTTTGCAAGAATATCATTTTCGGCCAGAGACCGATATTCAAATAATAGGAAACATAAACATACAAACGAATGAACCATTCTATAAAGCACGCGCTAATCCTTGCGTTGACCTGCCTGTCGTTTACGCTTCAAGCCCAGGACGACCAGCCGCTCTGGCTGCGCAAAAACTGCATTTCGCCCGACGGACAAACCATCGCCTTCTCCTACAAAGGCGAGATTTTCACCGTTCCGACCAGCGGCGGAAAAGCCTTCCAGATTACCTCCAACGCCGCCTTTGACGACGACCCGCGCTGGACAGCCGACTCCCGCAACCTCGTGTTCGTCTCCTATCGCGAAGGCAGCAAGGACATCTACCGCACCTCCGCCCAAGGAGGAAAAGTCCAACGCCTTACCAACCATCCCGGCGCCGAGACTCCCCTCGCCGTTCTGGCCGACGGGACCATTCTGTTCAACGCCAACCTGGGTATGGACACGGCCTGGCGCGGCTTCCCCGGCTATCCCCAACTCTACGCCACCAACCTGGACGGCGTCACTCCCTGGCGTGTGACCAGCCTTCCGATGGGCAACATCAGCGTCAACCGCGAAGGCGTCGTGCTTTATGAAGATATCAAAGGTGTGGAAGACCCTTTCCGCAAGCACCACACCTCTTCCGTCACCCGTGACATCTGGCGTTATGAACCCGCCGAGCTCAGCAAGAAGGATTTGCAAGCGCGCGAAGGAAAGATGTTCATCGACGCCAACGGGACCTTCACCTGCGTAAGTTCTTTCATCGGAGAGGACCGCAACCCCGTCTGGGGCCCCTCCGGAAAAGATTATTTCTATCTGAGCGAAAAAGACGGCACCCTCAATGTCTATCAGGCCACCTGCGGCCAGGATGCGCAGCCCAAGCAACTCACCTTCTTCAAGGACGCCCCCGTCCGTTACCTCTCCATCGCAGACAACGGTACGCTCTGCTTCAGTTGGAACGGAGAACTCTACACCCTCCAAGAGGGTGGACAACCCGCTAAAGTGAACATCAGCATCACCGCCGACAACGGTGACGCCGCCAGCCGCCTCACCCAGATTCAGAGCGGTGCCGAATCCCTCGCCATTTCTCCCGACGGCAAAGAAGTGGCCGTCATCTGCCAGGGTGATGTCTATGTGACGACCGTCGATCTGGACCGCACTGTCCGCGTCACCAATACGCCTTATCAGGAACGCGATCTGAGTTTCTCATCCGACGGAAAGACGCTGTACTACGCTTCCGAACGCGAAGGCTGCTGGAGCATCTTCAAGAGTAGCCCCGCCGACAAAGATGCCAAATACTTCACCTTCTCCAATACCTTCAAGGAAGAACGCTTCACCAAAGCCGGCGAAACCTGTTTCCAGCCGGTCGTCTCCCCCAACGGGAAATGGGTGGCCTTCCTGCGCGACCGCACGGAACTCGTCATCAAGAAAACGGACGGAAGCAAAGAAAAGAGTCTGCACAAAGGTGTCAACTATTCCTATGTGGACAGCGACCAGGCCTTCTGCTGGAGCCCGGACAGCAAATACATCCTTTGCAACTGGCAGGCGGAAATCCGCGACCTTACCCAAAGCGGCTACAGCGACGACGGCTTCCGTTTCGCGATGGGTGGCAAGGCGATGAGCTGGCGCAGCGACAGATCCGGCTACCGCAGCCACGGCAGCTGGGGCTCCGAACGCGACATCTATGTGATGTTCTTCGACGCCAAAGTCTATTATGATTTCATCCGCAGCGAAGATTTTGAAAAAGAAGAGAAATTCCTGCTGGACGGCAACAAGAAAGCCGAAAAGAAAGAAAAACAAGACTCTGTCAAGGCCGAAAAGAAGTACGAACCCGACTTCACATATTTGGAGGATCGCACCGTCCGCCTGACCCCCTATTCGGGCAACATCAGCGACCATTATCTCAGCAAAGACGGCAAAAAGCTTTACTATGTGATGAACTCCGGCAAGTCGCGCGACCTCTATGTGCTGAACACCAAGACCAAAGAACTCAAAGTGGCACACAGCGGAACCAGCGGTGAAATCATCCCTACCATCGATGAAAAATATATTTTCATTCTGGGCAGCAGCGGAAAAGTCAACCGCATCGAAGTGGCCTCCGGCACCAAGAAGAGCATCAGTTTCAAAGGCCAGTATGAGTACGACACGGTCAAAGAAAGGGCGTACATTTTCGAGCACATCTGGAAACAGGTTTCCGAAAAATTTTACGACAAGGATTTCACCGGCGTCAACTGGCCCTACTGCTACGAGAACTACAAGCGTTTCCTCCCCCACATCAACAACAACTTCGACTTCAGCGATATGTTGTCTGAAATGCTGGGTGAACTCAACGCCTCCCACACCGGCTCCCGCTACTCCTATAACAATAAGTACAGTTTCGGATGGCTGGGTGTCATCTATGACGAATCTTGGAAAGGCGACGGACTGAAAATCGCCGAGATTCTCCCCGACTCCCCTTTGAAACTGGCGGACGATGAGATTCAGGCCGGCGATGTCATCACGGCCGTCAACGGAGCGCCGGTCCGCCGCAGCGAAGGCTGGTACAAGCACTTCACCACGATGGGCAACAAGAAACTCACCGTGAGTGTCAGCAAGAAAGGTCGCAAGGCAGAAGACGTATATCTGACCGCAATGAGCAACGAACGGGAATTGTTCTACAAACGCTGGGTGCGCCGCAACGAAGAGCAAGTCGAAAAACTCTCCGGCGGTAAAATCGGTTATGTACACGTGCGCAAGATGAAATCCGAAAGTTTCCGTGAAGTGTACAGCCGCGCGCTGGGCAAATACAAGAACTGCGAAGCCCTTATCGTGGACACCCGCTACAATGGCGGTGGCTGGCTCCACGATGACCTGGCCACCTTCCTGAGCGGCAAAGAATACATCCATTTCACCCCCCGCGGCCAATATATCGGCAAAGAGCCCTATAACCGCTGGACCAAACCCTCCTGCGTCCTGATGAGCGAAGGCAATTATTCCGACGCTTCCATGTTCCCCTATGTATATCGCACGATGGGCATCGGCAAACTGATCGGTATGCCGGTTCCGGGAACGGGTACCGCTGTGTGGTGGGAAACGCAGGTGGATGAGAGCCTGGTCTTCGGCATTCCGCAAGTCACCGCCATCGGTCTGAAGGAGAACAAAGTGCTGGAGAATTACCAGATCGATCCGGACATCCGGGTGGAGAACGACCCGGCCAGCCTGCTCCGGGGCGAAGACAAACAATTGGAAAAAGCCGTTGAACATTTGATGAGCATCCAACAATGAGCCGCAGCGTCGTCATCATCCCCACTTACAACGAGAAGGAAAACATCGAGAAAATGATTCGCAAGGTGTTTTCCTTGTACGATGATTTCAGCATTCTGGTCGTTGACGACGGCTCTCCGGACGGAACAGGAGCCATTGTCAAAGGCCTGCAAACCGAGTTTCCTGAGCGGCTGTTTCTGATGGAGCGCAGTGGCAAACTCGGATTGGGCACAGCCTATCTGCAAGGATTCGAATGGAGTCTGGCACATGGTTTCGATTATATCTTCGAAATGGACGCGGACTTCTCCCACAATCCCGAAGACCTCGCCCGCCTGCTTTCCGCCTGTACGGAAGACGGGGCGGACCTGGCCGTCGGCTCCCGCTACTGCAACGGCATCAGTGTCATCAACTGGCCCATCGGCCGCGTACTCATCAGTTATTTCGCTTCGGTCTTCGTGCGCAAGGTTCTGAATGTGCGTGTGTTCGACTGCACATCGGGCTTTGTCTGCTACAGTCGAAGCGTGCTGGAAACCCTGGCTTTGAGAAGGGTCAAGATGAAAGGTTACGGCTTCCAGATTGAAATGAAGTATAGCGCCATCAAGCTGGGCTTCGAACTTAAAGAAGTTCCCATCATCTTCGTCGATCGCAAAGAAGGATCTTCCAAAATGTCTGGCAGCATCTTCGGCGAAGCCTTCTGGGGCGTGCTCGCCCTGAGATTCCGCAAAATCAGGGCAAAAGCCTCCCGCTAAATCCGATAGAAAGCATAGCAACGAAGCCCTACTTCACGACCACGCGGCGGATGCGGCGAGGTACGGAAGTGAGGATTTCGTAAGGAATGGTACCCAGGGTTTCGGCAAGGTCTTCAACGCGGGGTTCTTCGCCGAAAATGGTGACGGTGTCGCCTACGGAGGCGGGAACGCCGGTCACATCCAGCATACACATATCCATGCAGATATTGCCGACGGTCGGGACCAGATGACCGTTAAGCAGGAAACGCGCTCTTCCACAACTCAGGTGACGGTCGAGCCCATCCGCATAACCGACAGGAATCGTCGCAATCGTCATTCCTTCAGATGGGATGGCACCGTGACGTCCATAGCCTACCGTTCCATCTTCCGGGCGAAGAGTTTTGATTTGAAGGACCTTGCACTTGAAAGAAGCGACAGGTGCCAGACGGACGCCCGGGACGGCGCTCACGCCATAGATGCCGATGCCCAGACGCACCATATCGAATTGATATTGGGTAAAGCGCTCGATGCCGGCAGAGTTCAGGATATGCCACATTGGCTTGTAAGCGATGGCCTGGCTGATAGACTCCGCTCCCTGACGGAACAACTCGATCTGCGATAAGGTAAAGGCGTCGTGCTGGGGCTCATCGGCGGCTGCCAGATGAGAATAAATGCTCGCCACCTTCACCCGGCTGGTGTTCTTCAGGAAGTCAATCAGCTCCGGAATCTCAGAGGGGACAAAGCCCAGACGGTGCATGCCCGTGTCCAATTTGATATGGATGGGATAATTCTTCTTGCCCTTGGCTCTCAACACCCCACACAAGGCTTTGAGGGTGGAAAGATTGGGAATGCCGGGCTCCAGATTATAGTCGATGATTTCCGGAAAGAAGTCGCTGCCGGTAGTCAGGACCATCATAGGGCTCATAATCCCCCCTTTGCGCAGTTCGATGCCTTCGACAGCATAGGCGACGGCCATATAATCAGCGCCCAGATCACGCATCATCGCTGCAAATTCCACGGCACCGTGCCCATAGGCGTTGGCCTTGACCAATACCAGCAGTTTGGTCTCCGGACGGAGTTTGGAACGGAAATATTGATAGTTGGCCCGACAGTGGTTCAAGTCGAGTTCCAGACGCGAAAATTCTTGTTCAGCAGCAGTTGTCATACTTCGTCGGCCGGGCCGGAATTTCTATATAAAAAAAACAAAGTTGGGACCGTAAGCCGGTTTCTGTTTTTAATCCTGTCATTTATCTACGCAACCTACCCCTCGGCATCGGGCGGACCACCCTCTTATCACCGATATATTTGGTCTTGCAGGCCCCGGCATCGTACCCCGACGCCATCACTGACGCCGACCGTGAGCTCTTACCTCACGTTTTCACCCTTACCATAATGGCGGTTGTTCTCTGTTACGACCCGCACAAGATTACTCCTGTCTGTGCTTTCCACAGCGGGGTGTCCTACCCTGTCCGGACTTTCCTCTCCTTTCCGAAGAAAAGAGCGACAAGACATCCCAGCTTTGTTTAATCACGCAAAGATATGATTTTTTTATCAAATAAGAAAGCATTTAGCGGCAAGGAGAGGAGTGAGAGAAAAGCAAAAAGTCTGCGTCCCCGGCAGACGGGGAGGGTGCCCGCGAAGCGGGAGGGCCTTTTTGCGATCTCACCCTCTCCGAAAGCAAATGCTTTCTATCCTCGCTCCCCGAAGATAGCACTGCCGATGCGGACCATCGTGGAGCCGCACTCAACGGCGATGGGAAAATCGGCGGACATGCCGAGAGAAAGGATTTTGAACTCGGTGAGTTCTGGGAACAGATCCTGGAGATAATCCATATAGGAACGCACGCGCGTGAAATCTGCGCGGACTTGTTCTGCATCATCGGTATTGGTCGCCATCCCCATCAATCCGCAAAAACGGATGTGCGAATACGCGCCGTCCCCTGTCGCCCGTAGCAGCAATTCCAGGATTTCTTCTTCATAGAATCCCTGCTTGCTCTCCTCCAGCGCCACGTGCATCTCCAACAGCACGCTCACCTTCTGACCGGCTGCTGCCGCCCATTTCTCTATGGCATCCAGCAGATGCTGGCTGTCCACCGACTGCACCAGCGACACATAGGGCAGGACCATTTTCAACTTGTTGGTCTGCAAATGTCCGATAAAATGCCACTCCAGTCCCGCACAATCCTTCAACTCCTCCTGCTTGGCGAACAGTTCCTGCGGACGGCTCTCGGCAAAAATCCGCTGCCCCGCCGCCCAGGCCTCGCGAATCGCATCGGACGGATGGAATTTGGAAACTGCCACCAAAGTGACCTGAGGTGGCAGTTGCGATAGTATCTTCTGTAGATTTTCAGCAATCATGATTTAACGCCTTTTGGCCTGCGCCTGCTGCATCTTGCGAGCCTCTTCCAAACGCTGCTCCCATTTCGACTTCACAATGGGTTTCTTGTAGGACTCCTCAATCTTCTTGCGGATATCCTCCGGTTTGACCACCCATTTCTTGATGACCCAAGTCTGGAGCATCGTCAGCAAGTTGCTGATGAAATAATAGTAGCTCAGACCGGATGAGAGGTTGTTACAGATGAACAACATCATGATGGGCATCATCCACACGGTCATAAACTTCATCCCCTTCATATTCGGGTCCGTGGACATCTGGGAAGAAGTCATCTTCGAATAGAAGAACATCGTGACGGCCATCAACAAGGCAAACAAGGAAATATGGTCGCCGTAAAGCGGAATATTGAAGTTGAAATCAAGAATGGAATCGTAGGTACTCAAATCTTCCGCCCACAAGAAGCGCTGCTGACGCAACTCGATGGAAGCCGGGAAGAAGCGGAACATCGCCCACAGGATCGGGAACTGCAGCAACATAGGAAGACAGCCGCCCATCGGACTGATGCCCGCCCGTTTGTACAAATCCATCATCGCCTGCTGCTTTTTCATCGCATCCTCCTGCTTGGGATACTTCTCGTTCAATTTGTCCACTTCCGGTTTGATGGCGGACATCTTGGCCGAAGAGGTGTAGGATTTGATAGTCAGCGGGCTGATGACCAATTTCAGCAAAATCGTCATCAACAGGATGATGATACCGAAATTGGAAATGAACGAGCCCAGGAAGTGGAAGATGGGGATGATGATGAAACGGCTGATCCAACCCACCATCCATCCACCGAGCGGGACCAACTTCTCGTAGTTCAAACCATAGGAGCGAAGCAGGTTGTAGTCATCGGGACCGAAATACATCGTCAACGGTACATCCACCCGGCCGGCATCGTTGTGGTCATAGGCGTGTTTCACACGCATCTTGCAAGCCATCAGATTGTGGTCAGGGTCTTTCTCGTCACAATAGTTGACGCCGACTTCCGCGGAAACAAAGCTGTCACCGGCCGTAAAGATACTGGAGAAGAACTGCTGCTGGAAGGCAATCCATTTGACTTTGGCATCGATTTTCTTCGAGCCGTCCTTTCCTTCCGCAAATTCCTCAATTCCCTTCTCGCCTTCAAACCAATAGGCGCCTTTGCTGTATTGTTTCTCGTTCTTGTAGCCTTTTTCCAAACGAGGGATGACGTTGGTCCATTCGATGTCGAAATTATTGACTTTGCGGGGAATAAGCCCCTCCATGCCAACGAAGGAGAGGGTGTCGCTCACCATATAACTCCCCATCGTGAGCAGGTAACGCTGCTCGATGTACCCCCCGTCCGAGAACGGCAGACGAAGACGCAAGAGCGAATCGCTCTGTTCCACCACCTCGAACACAAAGTCTTTGGTATTGATGGTCTCGCCCGTATAAACACTGATACCCAGCTGGGCCTTGTTCGGCTGCACCAAGTAAAGCGCCGTCGAATCATAAGTCACATAATCTTTAACCAGAACGCTGTATGGCTGGGCGCCTTTCGTATTGACAACAAACTCCAACTTATCGTTAGACAAGGTAATCAACTGCCCCTCCAACTTGCTGGCACGCTCCAACGACGCATCCTGATAGGTAGGAGTGACAGATTTTTTCTCCTCTTTCATGCTGACGATCTGCGTGGCAACTTGCTGCGCCAACTCAGCCTGACGGACAGAATCCGATTTTTGCTTAATCAAGGCCTGCACGGCGGCCGCGGAGTCCAACTGACGCTGAACTTCCATCGCCTCCTTGGCTTGCTTGGACTGATAAAAGGTGAATCCCACCATAATCAGTCCGATGAGGACAAATCCGATAACTGAATTCTTATCCATTGTTCTGCTCCTTCTGCTGTTTTTGACGAATCTGTTCTTCCAAGCAGGCCAGTTCGGCACGGTCAGCCTCCAACTGGGCCTCCATCTGTGCCAACAAAGGACCGGCATTGCGGAAGAATCCGATATTGTTTTCGGCCACGGCCAGCTCCTGTTTCTTGCGACGATAGGTGTCCATCAACTGGTCCAACGCGGACTTTCCGCCCCGTTCGCGACGCGGGCCCTCATTGCCCCGGACCTTGCCCTTCCGTTCGGAAGCAGCCGCGCGGGCCGCAGCTTTGCGCTCTTTCATCGCTTCGGCCTTGGCCGTAAAGAAAGCGTCGCAGGCAGCCCGGAAACGTTTCCAGAGCACTTCGGATTTCTTGCGAGGAACCGGACCGATTTCTTTCCAATCTTTCTGAAGGGCTATCAGGCGGTCTGTCGTAGCGGCCCAATCGGTGGATGCGGCCAGACTCTCGGCCTCTTCGCACAACTTGACCTTCTTCTCGACATTTTCGTTCATATCCTCTTTAACCGCTCCGTAAAACGCTTTCTTGGCGGTAAAGAATTTATCGCAGGCCGCCCGGAAACGGTCATAGATTTTCTGATTGTCCTTTTTCCCGGCATGTCCGATTTCCTTCCAGGCCTTCTGAATTTCCTCAATGGCCTTGGCCCCGGCATTCCAACCCTCGCGGTCCAAATCCTCTTTGGCCGCCCAGGCTTCCACCTGCTCGCACAAAGCCGTTTTCGCAGCCAGATTGGCCTCAAGAGCTGCTTTCCTGTCCTCGTAAAAAGCCTGGTACTTCTTGTTGATAACGAGCGTAGCCGACTTGAAGCGCTCCCAGATCGACTCACGGAACTCCTTGGCTACCGGGCCGTACTCCTTCCACTGTTCGTGGAGTTTCTGGAGCTGCTGGAAAGCATCGACAATATCTTCTTTTTCTGCCAGCGCTTCGGCTTGTGCGCAGAACTGCTCTTTGGCTTCCAAGTTCTTCTTGAAATCCAGATCGCGCAATTCGCGGTCAATGCTGACGCGGTCGTAGAATTTCTCTACATACAGATGATAGGTGTCATTGATATTGCGGGCCTGGGAGGCGGGAACGGGGCCAATCCCCTTCCACTTGTCCTGAATCTGACGAAATTCGGGGAAAGAGACATTGACATCTTCTTCCTTCTCCACCAAAGCCTTCAGTTCGGCGATGATGGCTTCTTTCTTGGCGAGGTTCTCCTCGCGCTCCGCTTCAATTTTACGATTATATTCGGCTCTTTCGCGCTTGTAGGACGTATAATAGACCTTGAAGCCCTGTTCGATGATATCGAAGGGATTGGCGGATTCCGCTTCCTGGGAAGCCTCCTCGGCGGGTGCATCCTGCTGCTCATTCTCGAAAACTTCCTCTTCGTAACGGCCCGGTTCATCCACCTGGGAACCATAACCGGCCGCTTCCTTTTCTTTGGCAAGTTTGCGATAGAATGCTGTTTTAATCGCTTCCGCCTCTTTGTGACGCTGCATTCTATCCTCTGCCTTGGCCAGTTCCTCAAACAAAGAAACCAGTTCAGAGAGCGTCATCTGCGCATAATTGATCTGGGGAGTTTCGGCCTCCTCCAAGCCTTGCGTTACATCCGAAGCAATCTCTTCGGGAATAGGATTTTTTTCTTCTTCCATAATTCTTTATGAAACAAGCCCACACAATGGGCGTTAATCTTGCAAAAATAAGAATTTTTTTGGGATTAGCCGTGAGAAAGTTTTTGAATTTGCCGCTTTATGCCTATTTTTGTACGGAAATAGAAAGAATATCCTATGCGCATCGACATCATATCCGTCGTTCCCGAACTGCTGGAAAGCCCGCTCGCCCACTCCATCGTGGGACGCGCCATCCGCAAGGGAATCATAGAAATCCACGTCCACAACCCCCGCAAATACGGCAAGGGTTCGCATCAGCAGGTGGATGACTACTGCTACGGCGGAGATGCCGGGATGGTAATGATGGTGGAACCCCTGCACAAAATGATTTCGGAATTGCAGGCCGAGCGCCACTATGATGAAATCATTTATCTGACGCCGGACGGCGAACAGTTCAGCCAGGGCATCGCCAACGAACTCTCGCTCAAAGAGAACATCATCCTGCTCTGCGGGCACTACAAGGGCATTGACCACCGGATCCGGGAACATCTGATCACGCGCGAAATCACCGTAGGAGATTATGTGCTGAGCGGCGGAGAACTGCCGGCCGCCATCATCGCCGATGCCATCACCCGCCTGTTACCCGGAGCCATCACGGACGAGACCAGCGCCCTGTCGGACTGCTACCAGGATGGCCTGCTCTCCCCTCCCATCTACACCCGTCCCGCCGAGTACAACGGCTGGAAAGTGCCCGATGTCCTTCTCTGCGGAGATCCTATCCGCATCCGCCAATGGCAGGACGAGCAAGCCCTCGCCCGCACCGCCGCCCTTCGGCCCGAGTTGCTGAAATAAAGCTACCGGAACGGGAACGGAAGCGAGAAGCTGATAAGAAGTTCCGATTCTTTGAATGCGGGAAAATACACGGCCGAAATATAAAAGAATTTCGTAAAAGAAACTCCGATCTCAAAGCCATTGCGATAGTTGGTCGAGTAGACATAACGGGTGGTTAAATAATACCCACCCCAAGCATTTCCGAATGAAGGGAAACCAAGGGTAATACCGGCTGCCGGTTGAACGTTCCGCTCCCCTCCAAAACCATAATTCAAAGAAACAGACGGACCTATCCAACTAGGAAGGTAGGTATAAGATACACCCAGAAGGAAACCGCGATTTCCGCCATCCGAGTTTTCGCCGTCAGCTTGTTTTGCTTTCAACAGACTCCCGTACGTAAAACCAATCACGTGCGCATTCAGCACCCTTTTCGCCGGATTCATTGTCAAATTAACCTCTTTGTTGGAGCTTACCGTGAAAGTTTTGACGAGTTCGCGATTGGAGGAGGAGCCATCAATGGTGGCCGTATAGGTGCCGGGTGCGAGCTTGAGATTGTACACAGGCACATACATGCGTTCGTTGTAACTGCCGTTCTTAGCCGCAACACGCACGACCCAAGACCCATGGGAACTAATGTTCAGCGTCCCGTCCGGACTGCCTTGCTTCAGGGTGATGGCGCGTTGAAGGGTCTGGTTTTCCTTGACGTCCAGTACCACGGGCTCCATCCAATAGCCCTCCTTGCGAAGTTCGAGGGTATGGACGCCGCTCAGCACTTTCCCTATGTAAGTCGTGGTTCCCACCTTGACGCCGTCCAGATAAACATCCGCCCGGGTAGGTGTGGAAGTAATCTGCAGCCCTCCGTAAATCGGCAAGGGAGAACCCACGCTGATATTGACAGCGCCGCCTTCATCCTCAATTCGCAGCGTAATGCCGGTAGATTGTGACATGTGATGCGGCCGGGTAGCCTCCAACTTATAGAGAGCGTGGCTGTTGAGCGGCACCTTCATCCCGCTTTTCCCACTAGCAATCAGTTTGCCGGCTGCATCCAGCACCGTCAGATCGGCGCCCGCATCTTCACAGAGGCAGGTCACATTCACATATTGGGGACGCAGACGAACTAACGCCAATTCGTGCTCCAGTCCATCCGGCTTCACGTCCACCGTCACATCCTCTCGATAATAATTCTCTTTCCAAATATGAAGGGTATGAGAACCTTGGGTCAGTTTCCGAGACACCAGCGGCGTCTTTCCGAGCGGACGGGTAAAATCGTCCACATAGACCTCGGCCCCTTCGGGATCCGAATTGAGCTTCACATAACCGAACAAAGGCTGCAACACGATTTTCTGTTCGACAGCCTGTTCATCCAGGCGATATACGCCCACATAGGGCTCATAGAAGGACTGCTCCACCTTAAAATGATAGAGGCCTTTCTTTAATACCTCCTGGAAATAGCCATCCGTCACCGTCTGACGCCCCAAGTCACATTTTTCATCCGTCCCATAAGACACGATGCACTCCATCGGCTCGACAGACAGCTTCATCAATCCACCACCAGCTGAACCTCATAGACCTTACCGGACTTCAGGGAAACACCAACCGTCTGCGTAGGCCTATAACCTTGGGCCGTGAAATAGATATTCTTCACGCGGGGCGAAACCCAAAACCACCAACTGCCGTCTTCCTGACGCGCATTTACACCGGACGGCGGCGGGACAGGAGCCAGTCCCCCACCGGTATTGAGCACCAGCATAGCGCCCACCGGGTTGGTCGGCCGCACTTTCAAAATGGCGCAGACCTCGTCATTCTCATCCGTCTGACGATAATAACTCATCGCATCCGCATCGTTGGCATTCAGCGTCGGCGTGCCGGACAAAGACATCTTCACCTGTGCGGACAACGTCTGCGAAACAAGAATGGCCAGCAGCCCTGCGAAAAGTATGCGTCGAACACTCATCACTCACTGATATTAAAATCACTTCCGGGACCATACAGTCCGAAATCCGGGTCCGGCTGCGGCTGCCAGGTCCGGATATAAATCAACGGCCGCTCGCTGTCTTCCATATCCACCAGCAAATACAAATAGCCCGTATCGCCGTAGTTGGAAGAGAAATAATCTTGCTTAAGCTGGATGCCGTACAGGTTTTTATGCACGCCTCGAGTCAATTTGCAGACATCGGCGTTGGCAAAACGGAGGTTGATATATTCTTTGCTGTCAAAGCTACGCCGCAGCTGCTCCAGATAGGCACTCTTGGTATAACGATTATATACCACCGCATCCTGCGCCATCCGGATGCCGTTGTCCAGCCGCGTGGTTTTCACCGTCCGGCCCACGATAATCAGGGCATCGTCGGAAAAAATCTCGGAAATATAATCCAGGCGGGTCAGCGCAAAAGCCGTCTTATAATTCTCCAGAAACGCGATCAGCGCCATTTTGGCCCCGTCGGTCCATTGGGTCTTGGACAGAATCCCCTGCACGGTTTCCGCCTCCAAGGCAAAAGTCAGGTTTTCGATTCTTCCCTCCGCATCCATTCGGAACACCACATTTTCCCAGAAAGACTTCTGGCTTTGGGGGAAAGAGAACTTCATCGGAACGCTGCGACACACATATCCGCCCGCCTCCGCGACCACCTGGACGGGACTGTCATCCAACACGCGGGCATTTCCGTAATGCAACAAGCGCTCAAAGACTTCATACCCTTCCTCGGTAAACAGGGACTTGACAGAAGAATAGTCCTTGCGTCCGATAGCGGCCACAACATTGGCGACCCGGTAGGAACAGACGGCTTGCAGGTTGCGTTCGGGCATCACTGAAGAAACCCCGGAAGAAATCCGGTCAAAGGCAGCGCCGACCGTTCCGGAAAGAGAGGCAGAGACAGAGGGAACTCCGACGGAAGAGACCTGGGTATAAACATTCACACCCCGCTTCAACGCATCCGGGAACAGGATGGGACTGACTTCCGCCAAGGCCATCTTCATCTCGGGGTCGGAAGCGGATTCGTCCCGATAGGCGTACTCCACCTTTATATCGATGTTGCGCACCTCCATTCCCGCACGGAACTCAATGAGTCCCACGCCGTCATGTACCTGCATCGCATCGCTCTCCCCCAGCCCGTCATCGTAGGTAAAATCCAGGGAAGATACCGGACGGCCCTGATATGTCGCCTCCAAACGACCCGTCAGCGGATCGGAGGGAGACGGGCCCAGGTAGCGGAAAGAAAGACCGGACAACAGGGATTCAATGCGGTTGCGTGCGTATAAATTGACCGCCAGACCACCCTCCGGATAGCATACGACAAAATCTTCGGGCAAGGTATACTGCAGTATCAACGCCCAGTAGGCATACTTGAGCGCGACGTCCACCTTCCCCTCTTCTTCAGCCCGCACGGACACATCCAACATCGCCTTCACCTTGGCGGCGCGGGATTTATAGATATCCTGCAGGTCGGAACGGGAGATCCAGGCGATGGCATAGCCTTCCCGCTTCTTCGCATCATAAACACTGCGGGTTTTCAGATAACGCAGCGTCACATCCGTCGAAAAATTGGAGGAAGCCCGATAGACTACCGTTCCTTTTTCATTGACCGCATTTGTTTCCAGGGTCGAAACATCGTGGACAATGATTTTAATCTGTCGGGCGACTTCCGCCCGTGACTCGTTCATCAGGTATTCCTTGAACTCGCTCTCGGAAAGATTCTTCTTATTGATTTCGTGCGAGACCGAATAGAAACAATCCTCCCGGGTATAGTTCTTCCACTCGGAAGGCATCTGTTCCCGAATCGGACTGCCCGGATTCCCCATCAGGAGAAACAACAAGTATGTGAGAATACCGAATGACATAGTTTATTTCATTGCATCGATGACGGAGCGGTTGATTTCCGCAAAGCGTTTTTCATCCACTTTGATGACGGCGCGGTCGTAGGTCATGATGCCGTTCACTTCAACTTCCACATCGGTCGTCTGGGTATAAACCGCACCGCTGCATCCCATCAAGCGGATATAATCTTTCAGGATGTCGGCAAAGTCGGAATAGAGATCCAACAAATCCTTGCCATTGTCAAAGACATTGCCATAGCCCCAGTTCTTGTCCGCTTGCCAGAGATGCCCCTGAATCGGCCAGCCCAGGCCGCCATACTCGCCGATGACATTGATCATTTCTCTTTCCACCGCCCGCATCGCAGGACAGGCATAATGGTGAATATCCTGGATATCTCCGCAAAGCGCATAGTTGCCGCCGGAGGATTCGTTGATCAGACGGGTCGGGTCTTTCTCCCGGGTGAAACGAACGACGGCCGGGGTATCGAACTGGCCCCAGGCCTCGTTGAAGGGCACCCACACGACGATGCACTGGAAACCCTTGAACGCATCGATGATTTCCCCCCACTCTTTATAATAATTATCCTGCCACTCTTGCGGGATTACACAATCCGTTCCATTCAGGAAACTGTCGCTCGACCATCTGTTGTGCGTATTGTTGCGCACTTCTGGGTCGCGGGTGTCAAAGTCTCCCCGGTTGCCGTGGTCCCCGATACTAGGCATATCCTGCCAGACAAGAACGCCCAGTTTGTCGCACCACCAGTACCATCTCGCGGGCTCGACCTTGATATGTTTGCGAATCATATTCCATCCCCATTCCTTGGTCTTGACGATGTCATATTTGAGGGCTTCGTCGGTAGGGGCGGTGTACAAGCCGTCCGGCCACCAGCCCTGGTCGAGGGGACCAAAGTGGAAAAGAGGTTTTCCATTCAAACGCATATGGTTATAACCGGCATACCGACGATCTTTGACAAGTTTTTTATTGGATTTGGCAATGGTACGCAAGGCCGTATAACCCTTCACCTGATCGACCACCTTTCCTTTCTTGATCAGAGCTATATCCAAGTCGTACAAATACGGGCTGTCGGGGCTCCAGAGTTTAGGTTCGGCGACAGCGATAAGCTGTCCTTCGCCCACCACCGTCTGACCATCCATCAGACGCACACTGACCGCATCATAATCTCCGTCAGCCTCCACTTCCACATTCAACTCCTTCTTGTCCGCGTTCCAGACCGGATAATAAGAGGATATCGAAGCCTTGGCGGGAACGGGTTCCAACCAGACCGTCTGCCAGATACCGGTCACCGGCGTGTACCAGATGGCATGGCTCGCTTCCACCTGCTTGCCGCGCGGCTGATACCCATTATCGGTGGCATCCAACACCTTGACGAGCAGGCGCTGACGTCCCGACTTGCGCAGCGCGGAAGTAACATCCAGCGAAAAAGGAGTATAACCGCCCGTGTGAGCACCCACCTTGATGCCGTTCACCCAGACTTCCGCACTCCAATCCACGGCACCGAAGTGCAGCAGAATCTTATCTTTGCGCCATTTGGAGGGAACCGTGAAAGTCCTCTCATACCATAGGGCATTGTCTGTCCCCACCCGTTTCTGCACGCCGGACAAGGATGATTCCACGCAGAAAGGAACGAGGATTTCCCCATCTGCCTTATTGTAGCTATCGGATTTGGGAAGAATGGCATAATTCCACAAGCCATTGAGATTCTGCCAGTCATCACGAACCATCTGCGGGCGGGGGTACTCGGGAAGCGGGCATTTCGGATCCACTTCGGCGGCCCATTTCGTTTTAATCAGATCCCCTGCCGGGGCCCAGTTTCCCGCGAGAGCCAACATACTGACCATCAGCACGGAAAGAGTCAATAGGATTCTTTTCATACACTATTCATTAAATGGTTTGCAATAATATTTCTTTCAATTCATCGACCGTATCGACCACTTGGTCTGCCCCGGCTTTGTACAAGGCTTCGGTATAACGGTAGCCCCAACTTACGCCGATGGCCTCGCAACCGTAAGCATGGGCCGCTTCGATATCCGTCCAGGCATCCCCAACCACGCAACAACGGGTCCCTTTGGGAAAAGCGGACATCACCGCCTCGATCATCGCAGGGTCCGGTTTTCGGGGACGGCCGTTCACCTCTCCCAACACCAGCGTATCATCGATATTCGGATAAAAATGACGAATCAGCGTACGGGCGCCCTCCTGGAATTTGTTGGAGGCCACAGCGACGGTAATTCCCCTCTCCTGCAACTCCGCCAGCAATTCCGGCACGCCTTCGTAAGGCCGGGTCTTGTCCAGGATATGAGCCACATAATACGCTTTAAAATCTTTCAGGGACTCATTCAGAATCTGCTCGTCGCCCGAATTCAAAGCCTGCTTGCAAAGATTGCGGATGCCGTCGCCCACCATCATCTTATATTCTTCAAGGGTATGCGTGGGCAAGCCCCGGCGCGAGAGTGCATGGTTGACAGCCGCACTCAAGTCCGGCAACGTGTCCAGGATGGTTCCATCCAAATCGAAGATGACGACCGCGTACTTATTCATCACTATCTGCGTGAACTGGCCATACTGATATAATAAAGGAGCGTAGCCAAAGAGCCCAAAGCGGCGATGACATAAGTATAAGCGGCCCATTTCAGCGCATCGACGGCTTTATCCTTGTTTTCCTCGCGGGCAATGTGGGAAGATTCGAGCCACCGGACCGCACGGGAAGAAGCGTTGATTTCCACCGGCAGAGTCACGAAAGAAAAGAGCGTCGTGACGGCGAACAGGGCGATTCCAAGCCAGAGAATCATCGGGAAACGCTCCACCAGAAGGACACCGATCAGCAAGACCCAGGAAACATACTTGCTGGAGAAAGAAACGGCGGGGACCAAAGCACTCCGCATTTTCAACGGAGCATAGCCCTTGGCGTGCTGCAAAGCGTGACCGCATTCGTGCGCCGCCACGGCGGCCGCCGCAATCGAGTTGCCGGAATAGACATCCGCACTGAGGTTGACGGTCTTGTCTTCCGGATTGTAATGGTCCGTCAGGCGACCTTCCACGCTGGTCACGGTCACATCTGTAATCCCGTTGTCAGCCAACATCTTCCGCGCGACGTCCGCACCGGTCATTCCCGCATCATTGGGAATCTTCGAATAGGTTTTGAATTTCGAACTCAACACGGCTTGAACAATGCCGCTCGCCGCCATCACGGCCAATACGATCAACCAAATCATTTCATTTAAATTTTATTGTTCAAAGATAGCAAATATTTTCTAAATAATTATCTAAAAACGGTCGAGGCTTGGCTGAATGGCAACTTCGACGAGCAGACAAAGGAAGAAATCCGCCGCATGCAGCGGGAGGATCCCGTCGGTCTGGAAGACGCTTTTTACCGCAGCCTGGAATTTGGAACAGGCGGCTTGCGCGGTATCATGGGCGTAGGTACCAACCGAATGAACAAATACACCGTGGGCATGGCTACCCAAGGACTGGCCAACTACATCAAGAAACATTGCAGCGGCGAATTGTGCGTTTGCGTCTCTTACGACTGCCGCAACAACAGCCGCGAATTTGCCAAGATCACGGCGGACGTGCTTTCCGCCAATGGCATCAATGTCTATCTGTTCGATGACTTGCGCCCGACCCCGGAAATGAGCTATTCCGTGCGGAAGAAAAAAGCGATTGCCGGCGTGATGGTGACCGCCTCCCACAACCCCAAAGAGTACAATGGCTACAAAGTATCCTGGTCGGACGGTGGTCAGATCACCTCACCCGTTGACAAGGACATCGTGGCGGAAGTGGCGGCTATCACCGACCCTTCGATGGTCAAATTCGTTCCCGACGCCGGACAAAAAGCTGGATTCATCGAAATGATGGGTGCCGAAATGGACAAGAGCTATCTCGACGACATCCTTTCGCTGATGCTTTCTCCGGGCAGCGTTTCCCGTCAGCAGGACAAAATCAAATTTGTCTATACTCCGCTCCACGGCTGCGGCGTCCGTCTTGTTCCCGAGGCCCTCGACCGTCTGGGCATCAAACACGTGCTGCACGTTCCCGAGCAGGATGTGAACGACGGTAATTTCCCGACCGTCGTCTCCCCCAACCCCGAAGAGCCTTCCGCATTGAAGATGGCGATCGAGGTCGCTGACCGCGAAGGCGCCGACATCGTGCTGGCTTCCGATCCGGATGCCGACCGTCTGGGTATCGCCGTGCGCGACAACGACGGCAAAATGGTGCTGTTCAACGGCAACCAGACCGCTTCCCTGATGACCTACTATGTGCTCAGCCGCTGGAAAGAGCTGGGACGCCTCGACGGCAAACAGTATATCATCAAGACCATCGTGACCACCGAACTGATGCGGGCCATCGCCGAGTCCTTCGGCGTGGAGGTCTACAACGTCCTTACCGGCTTCAAGTTCATCGCGGCGGTCGTCAAGGCCAACGAAGGCAAGAAGACCTTCATCTGCGGCGGCGAAGAGAGTTACGGCTTCAACGTCGGCGAATTTGTCCGCGACAAAGATGCGCCCGTGTCCTGCTGCACCCTCGCCGAGTGCGCCTGTTGGGCCGCGGACCAGGGCCTGACGCTCTATCAATTGATGGAGAAAATCTATAAGGAATACGGCTACTATCGCGAAGGTCTCGTGTCGCTGGTGCGTAAAGGCAAAGCCGGCGTCGAGGAGATTGCGGCCATCATGACCGACCTGCGCAACAATCCGCCCAAGGATCTGGCCGGCTCCCCCGTCGTGAAAGTCATCGACTACAACGAGCCCGAGAAGACCGGTCTTCCGAAGAGCAATGTGCTTCAGTTCTTCAGCCAGGCCGGCGACGTGGTTTCCGTCCGTCCTTCCGGCACCGAGCCCAAGATCAAGTTCTACTTCGGCGCCCACGGCGACGACGCCAACGCCAAGATCGAAACGCTCAAAGCCCAGTTCGCCCGCTAACAATCGGACGACACAATATGAAAAATGCGGGATCCTTTCGGGTTCCGCATTTTTATTGTCAAGGCTCGCTCGTGCAATCCGGGATTATTTCCCGGCGGATTTTCCTGCAGAAGTGGGGTCTTTAAAGAGTTCCTTGAGGCTTCCGATGCTGCTGAGCATCGCTGAGGCATCATAGGGCATATACACCGTCCGGGTATCCGGACCGGCTGTCATTCCTTCGAGGGTACGGATATACTTTTCCGCCAGCATATAGTTGGCGGGAGAGATATCCGACTTGCCTATGGCAGCCGCCACCTTGGCAATGGCTTCGGCCTCGGCATTGGCTACGGCAATCTTCGCCGCCGCTTCACCTTCCGCCAGCAGGATGTTGGTTTGCTTTTCGGCATCCGCCTGATTGATTTTCGAGGTTTTCTCTCCTTCGGACTTCAAGATAGCAGCCTCCTTCTCACCTTGGGCGCGAAGGATTTTCGCCCGTTTTTCCCGTTCGGCCTGCATCTGCTGTTCCATAGCATCCTTGACAGAAGCCGGAGGCGTAATATCCTGCACTTCGACACGGTTGACCTTGACACCCCACTTGTTGGTCGCATCGTCAAGCACATCCCGGAGTTTCGTATTGATCGTATCCCTCGAGGTGAGCGTCTCGTCGAATTCGAGTTCACCGATGACATTTCGCAGGGTTGTCTGGGTCAGTTTTTCAATGGCATCCGGAAGATTGGCAATCTCATACATCGCTTTTACGGGATCCATAATCTGATAATAGAGAATGGCGTTGATGCTGGTCATTACATTATCTTTCGTAATGACGCTCTGCGGAGGGAAGTCAATCAGTTGCTCGCGGAGATCGATTCTCTTGGTCAATCGGGTCCGAACAAACTGCCGGCCACTCACGTCCGTGAAAACATAGCGGTAATACATTTCGCGGGGACGGTCGAGAATCGGCCAGATAATATTGATTCCCGAAGGAAGCGTACGGTGATATTTGCCCAACCTTTCGATAATCTGCGTTTCGCTCTGGGAAACAATTCTCAATCCCTTGACGACAAAAAGAAGAACAATAATGACAATAATGCCGACAATAATGTACAATCCGGTCATAATGATAGGGGTTTTACGGTAAGAATGATACTTTCAATACGCACGACCTCGACGGGCGTTCCTTGGGATATAAATTCTCCATTCAAGCTGACAGCCTTCCAGTCATCCCCATCGATGGCTACTCTGCCGGCACCGGTCCGAGGATCGATATCAGCAGATACAATTCCTCTTTTTCCGACCAACGCGTCAGCATTCGTCCTTTCCCCATCATTCTTCTTAAAAAAGACTTTGAGGATGAGGGGACGGATGAAAACAAAGGCAAAAAAGGAAAAAAGGGCAAAAATGACAACCTGCCACAGCAGCGAGGCAGAAAGGGCGGAAGCGACGGCTGCCGCCAAAGCACCGACGCTGAAACATGCGACGGCAAAACCGCTTGTAAAAATTTCGATGATGAAAAAAACAAGCGCTACGATAATCCAAATATGCCAAGGCTGTATCATATCGCAAAGATAAAAAATGAAAGACAAAAGAACAAATAATTTGTCAAGCAAGAACAAACAGCGGCGAGGGTATCTGACGGGGCAATACACGCAAAATAGGCATGGTGAAGTCTCCGTCGTTGCACGCACAGTGTGCTTCAAAGGCATCCAGCACAGCTTTGCTGGCCTCCCGGGCCAATGTGGGAGTATTGTTCTGCTCACTCAAATGACAAAGAAAGACATACTTGAGTCCCGGATGAAGATAGCGTTCCAACGCGGCAGCGGCCTCGTCATTGGACAAATGGCCGCATCCCTGGCAAATCCGCATTTTCAAGTCATAAGGGTAAGGTCCGCCCATCAGCATCTCCACATCATAATTCGATTCCATGACCACATAATCCGCATCGCGGGCGCAGGCGATGGCCTCATCCGTCATCTTGCCCACATCGGTAATCAGCACCAACGTTCCTTCCGGCGTACGGATCCGATAGCCGACCGTCTGCGTGGCGTCGTGGGGCACCTCGAACCAATGAACAAAATAAGGACCGACCTTCGTCTCCCCTTCCTCCGCCAGCAACGCCTTACACGAGCCGATGTAATCCCGGGTAAAAGTATGACGCGCCAAGGCAGCGTGCAGGACGGCGGTGGTATAAACCGGTTTGGGAAAACGCTTGCAGAACGAACCCAGCGCACGGATGTGGTCCAGATGGTTATGGGTAATCAGCATCGCACTGAAAGCATCCATTCCCATCCCGTCCGCCTGCAATGCCTGTTTGACCCGGCGGGGACTGACCCCGGCATCAATCAAAATCCCCTCTTTCCCGTTTCCCAAATAATAGCAATTACCACAGCTGCCACTGGAGAAGCTTTTGAAATACAACATCACCTTTCCTCCTCACAGAATTTTTTGATGACGCCGTAAGCATCCGCAACGCCCAATTCACCGGAGCGGGACAAATCGATACATCCTTTTTCCTTATCCTTCAGATAAATCAGCACTAACCCCCTGTTAAAATAAGCATCCGCCATATAGGGATACAGAGAGATGGCCTTGTCATATTGATCGATGGCCTTGATATGTTCTCCGCTCAAGCAATACAGATTGGCCAGGTCGAAATAGATATAAGGTAGATTTTTCAACAATCCTGAAGCCTCCTGCAAATCGCGGATGGCCTCGGAATAATCGTATCGGCGCGTCACCCGGTCACGGACTCGGGCCCGCGTCTGTCCGGCCTCATCCATCGAAAGCACCTGCACATTATCTTCGATGGAAGAAATGAAATCGATGACTTCCGCCCGAAGAACGGCCCGGTTGAGCAAGCAGAATGCCTTGGCATAACCCTTCTCCCCCTCGACAGCCTTGTCGATATAAGAAAGCGCCAAATTATAATGTTTGAGAGAACATTCGCTCATAGAACGGATAAAATCGGAATGTGTTTCCATCGACGCCAGCTCGGCGGGGGCGTCACGGGTGTCCAGCACGACCGGCACCGGCTGGGAAGCGAAGAACCGGGCCAGGGCAGGATGTTCGTATTGGGACGAAAGCGCACAAAGCGTATGGTCCGCTTCTTTGGCCAGCGCAAAGCGATAAAGCGGACGCAAGCGGATATCCACATCACGATGCTGAAGCAATTCGTCGTTGAAATCTTTTTTGGCAAAATCGGCATCCAAGCTCAACAGAGCGCTGTATTTGCGCGTCGTGTCGGCCAGGGATTCAGGGCCTTCCGCCTGTCGCGCACTGTATTCCTTGACCTTGGCCCGGGCCGTATCATAGTCTTTTTTCGAGCCCCGTTTATCGCCCAGTTTCAGTTTGACGAAAGAACGGTTCATATAGGCCTTGGCAAAATCCGGATAGAGGCGGATAGCCGTATCATAATCCTCCAAGGCATCGCGCCAGCGCCCCATTTCGACAAAGACGGCCGCCCGGTTGAAATGTGCCAACACATTGTCCGGATTGATATCCAGCACGCGGTCCAAGTCACCCAGCGCGTCTTCAAACTGGCCCACCTGGGTGTAGACCAAGGCCCGGTTGTAAAGCGTCAGCGAGTTGCCCGGTTCTTCCTTGAGCACCTTGTTGAAGTCCTCCATCGCCTCGTTGAAACGCTTCAGTTCATAATAGATGAGCGCACGGTTGAAATACGTGTAGGAATTCTTCGGATCCAGTTCGATGGAACGGCTCATATCCGCCAGGGCATTGTCAAACTCCCCCTTTTCCGCATACAAGCGTCCCCTACGCATATAGGCCTCCGGTTCAAAGCGATCCAATTTAATCGCCTTGTTATAGTCGGCCAGGGCCTGAACGGTATCTTTAAGATACAAGTGCTGACGGGTAGTAAGATGGAACTAAAGACGAATGCAGAAGATATTCTCGTCTTCCGTAAGTACTAATTGAGTCCGAGTAAAGGTTGTGTTATGAGCAACGTCGTATATACCCTGGCAGCATCATTCTTGTCGTCTGTAATCGTTACGATTATAGGTCTGCCTTTCATAATAAAGGCTTGCCGGCAATTCAAATACTTTGATCTTCCTAATGAGAGGAAGGTGCACAGCAAACCTGTGCCACGTTTGGGAGGCTTGATTTTTATGCCGGCTGCTGTGGTGGGACTATTTGTTGCGTCATGGTTGCGAACTTTGATGGGAGGTGAGGCGTTCGTATTCGGAATATCGACGATTGCCATGACCTTTGGCGGATTGATAATCTATGTGATAGGCTTTATAGATGACCGTTACGGGATGAAGGCTTCCCACAAATTCATTATTCAGACTATTGCAGCATTCATTCTGCCGTTGTGTAATCTGGTTGTTAGAGACTTGAATGGTATCTTGGGCTTGCACCAGATTCCTTTCTTGGTAGGTTATGCGCTGACTGTGATAACCATACTTACCATTGTGAATGCCATTAATCTGATAGACGGCATCGATGGTCTGTCATCAGGGTTATGCATTCTTATACTGACGGCTTATACAGTGTTGTTACGCGGAAACCTAGCTATTGCTTCGTTGGATGCTGCGATAGTCGGTTCGTTGGTTGTATTCTGGTGCTTCAATGTCTTCGGAAAGGTTGGAGGACTGAAGATTTTTATGGGCGATGCAGGGAGCCTCTTCCTTGGCTATGTCTGTGCCTATATGAGTATCAAGAGCCTGATGCGTCCTATTGCTCCTGAGAATTGTGGCGAGAAGCAAATGCTGATCTCCATTACGCTCTTGCTCATTCCAGTCCTTGACGTTATCCGTGTTGCTTTGCAGCGCCGCATAACAGGGCACGGTATATTTGAGCCAGACAAAACCCACATCCATCATATATTGATGAATGCGGGTCTGTCCATGCATGCAGCCTTAGCTTGCATACTATCTTTATTCCTCCTTATTTGCGGCATCAATTATGCGTTGTGGCAGTGCCACTTCCTCATGCCGCTTATCGTTGCAATGGATGTCGCCATCTATGGCCTTGTCCTGGGAGTTCTGATGCTTGTCGGTAAGTCGGATAATTGAGGAGCTTTCTTGTTGTGATTGTGGTCAATCCAGGACCTCATACTTGGAATGCCGACTCTTGAACTCAGGCACAATTTCCTTCATTATCTTCACGATGGCCATGTCGTCGTTTGTCTTGCTTGTCTCGTACAAGCGTTGTTCATCGCGAAGTGCTTGCTCGTAGTCATACTCACGCACTTTGGCGACCATGATCTTGGGATGTTTGGTGGGCAGAGTTAGTTCAGCATCGTTGAGCACTTCTTCGTAGAGTTTCTCTCCGTCGCGCAAGCCAGTGTATTGAATCTCAACATCCTTGGCTCCGCTTAATGTTATCATGCGTTGCGCAAGGTCGGCAATGCGGACGGGCTTGCCCATGTCGAAGACAAAGATTTCGCCGCCTTTGCCCATAGTGCCTGCCTCGAGGACAAGTTTACATGCTTCGGGAATGAGCATGAAGTAGCGAATGATGTCGGGGTGTGTGACTGTTAAGGGGCCGCCTTTTGCAATCTGTTCCTTGAAGATGGGTATGACGCTACCATTGCTGCCGAGCACGTTGCCGAAGCGCGTTGTGACGAATTGCGTCTTGGCTGGCTGACCATTTGCCATAGTACATTGACCGCTGGCTACGGCTTGATTCAGTGACTGACAGTATATCTCGCAGATACGCTTGGAGCATCCCATCACGTTTGTCGGGTTGACGGCCTTGTCTGTAGAAATCATGACGAACTTCTTTGCCCCATACTTTACGGCGAGGTCTGCTATGACGCGTGTGCCATAGATGTTGTTCTGGACGGCCATCATGGGATTATCTTCCATCATTGGAACATGTTTGTATGCTGCGGCATGGAAGACGTATTCCGGATGGTAGCGTTGGAAGATGTTCTCCATGAATGCCTGATTGGTGATGCTTGCCACTATGGTATGGCAAGGAATGTTTGGGAACTTGTCGGCCATCATGCGACGGATGTCGTGCATTGGTGTTTCTGCCTGGTCTATGAGAATCATCTCTTTAGGCTCGAAGCGTGCCACTTGCTGCACAATCTCGCTGCCGATACTGCCTGCTGCGCCTGTGATGAGGATGCGGTTGGCATTAAGTTGGCGTCCGATGGCGAGCATGTCCACGTCTATCTTGTCGCGTGGCAAGAGGTCTTCGATGTCCACCTCATGCAGTTGGCTGTATCGCAACTCGCTCTTTCCGTCCCATTCTTTTGCTGAAGGCAGCATCATAATCTTGATGCCTGCTGCGATGAGGCTGTTGATGAGTGCTTCCTGTTCGCGGAAGTGAACGGTTTGCAGCGGGCTGACCATCAGCATGCCTGCGTTTTGTCTGCGCATGATGTCCACGAAGTCATCATCTTCGATATATACGGGCAACCCCATCAGCCATTTCCCCTTCATGCTTGCGTCTGGGCTGACGAAGCCTTTTATGGTATAGCGATTGGGAGTTTCGTTGCGTATGCTCTTTGCGAGGCTGATGCCGCCGTCTTGTGCGCCATATATGAAGATGCGTTTGCTGTAACTGTCCACACGGAAGAGGTCGTATATCATCTTGACGATGACACGGCTGGCACACATGGCCGATGTGGCAAACATCAGCAGGAGTATGAGCCTGGGGTAGTGCTCCAGGAAGTGGTTCTCGATGTTTGGGA
>CACZWF010000038.1:3355-16821 GCA_902784785.1 uncultured Bacteroidia bacterium | reverse complement strand
AAGCCCTCAACATAGAAAAACTTTTCATATCGTAATGGTTTTGTATGCGAAAAGAAACGGCGCGGCAATGCACGCCGGGAACGCGGTCCGAAGGGAGGCTTCCGCGTTTACTATCTCATTATATTTTAACGGGTTATACCCCCCCCCCGAAAATTGGGTGGGCACAAAGTATTATATGCAGCGCAAGGAAGCTTCATATCTGTGCAAAGAAATAATGCTCAAACCAATAACGGAGCAGCGGGTCGATAAAGTACCAACCTCCTTTCTCCCCTTGGGTGACAATTTCTTTTTTCAACAAAGCATCCCGTACCCGCACGACATTGGCGGAAGAGTTAAGTCCATAATCCACCATCACCTTCGCCGATGAGAAGTTGCAACGGGGGCCGTTATCGATCAGGGCTTTGAGGAAACGGAGCTGGAAACAAGTCAGCGTGGAGGCGATATACTGGAAATAGGGCAGCTGGGAGGAAATCAAGGCAGAAAGGGCGCTGTCCATGACCGCCGCATTGACATAGCCGCGCGTCATCGAATCGCACATCGCCATATAGTGCTTGACATACCAGACATTTCTGTCCAACAGGCGAATCATGCCGAAGATATCATCGCGTTCCATCACCTTGCCGGTTACGTCCAGGTTCTTGCGAACATACTCGTAGAGCACCTGCTCCTCGACCCGGGAAAGGGTGATGACACGGACCAGATTGCCGAAAAACGGGCTCTTGGCAAACAGGGCCTTCATCGCGTTGAGCTGCGAACCGGTCAGAAGGAAAGTCACGGCATCGTCCTTTGTCTCCTCCAACAGTTGGCGGAACGAGCGCATAAACAGATCGGATTGTTCCAGACTGTCCAGACGCTGAAAATCTTCAATCTGGATCACGAAACGCTCCCCTTCACGGCTGCGGATTTGCGGAACGATCGCCATCAGGATGGCTTCACATTCCGCTTGATTGACGGTACCTTTCGGAGCGGGCAAGGATGTTTTGAGCATTTCTCCGCACTGGCGCGCAAAGTTGCCCAGAAAATCCTCGATACGGATGGCATTCCCGGCCTGTACCTTGCAAAAGTTGACGGGGGTCCCTTCTTCTTTAAATTGTAATAAAATGTGGGATATCAAAGAAGACTTACCGGCCTTGGGGGCAGAATACAGCGCAATGTTTTCCCCGGCCAAAATCGCCGAGTGAAGCTGCTCGCACTCGGATTTGCGTCCGAGGAACTGCTTCCCTGTCACCGAACGGTCGTATGAAAAGGCAATCTCCATCATGGAATTCTTTCGTGGAAGTCTTACAAAGATAAGTAAAAAATTTGCAAATTGATAAAAAAATCATACCTTTGCATCCGCTTACAAAAAGGAGGTGATTTAGAGCTATGATTATTGTACAAGTTAAAGACGGCGACAACATTGAGAAAGCCCTCAAAAAGTTCAAAAGAAAATTTGAGAAAACCGGCGCCATCCGCGAACTGCGTGCCCGCCGCGAGTTTACCAAGCCGTCCGTCAAGAAAAGAATGGCCAAGATGAAAGCCATCTATGTCCAGCACCTCCAGCTTGAGGAAGAGTAAGACATTTTATCCTATGTATATTAGGTATCCGGAACTTTGATGGTTTCGGATATTTTTTTGCTATTTTCACGACAAAAGCGTATCTTTACGAATCATTTGAATGACATTGTCGATGCCGTCCTCTGATTACACGCTGCCCACCACTCGTCTGACACTTCCCAATGCTCTCCTGCTGGGGGAAGTGAAACGGTACGTCCGCCAAGGCTTTCACGTCACCTTGCGCACCAAAGGCAACAGCATGCTGCCTTTCATCCGGGGCGAAGTCGATAGTGTAGAGCTCTCCATTCCCGAAGCCCCGTACGCCAAAGGCGACATTGTGCTGGCGGAGGTGGAGCCTGATCATTACATCCTTCACCGCATTTGGGAAATGCGGGGAGAAAAAGTTGTCCTGATGGGCGACGGCAACTGTCGAGGCAAAGAAAAGTGCCGCTACGAGAACCTCATCGCCAAGGTGGACTTCATCATTCTTCCGGACGAGAGCAAAGTGAATCCCAACACGGGTTGGGCCCGCTTTCTGGCCGGGCTCTGGCGCGTCCTGCTCCCCGTGCGCCCCTACTTGCTCTCTATCCGTTGGCACTGGCTCGGGCTCAAGAGCCGCCTACGGAGGAAGTGAGCGGCGGGGCTTTGCAAAAAGACAGACAAAAACCAGCTCAAGCTTGCTTGAGCTGGTTTTTGTCTTTTTGCGGTGAGAGCGAGAATCAACTTTGGGAATAACGCAAATTCTGAAATAGACGACTTATAATCACATCCATATTCGCCCTCTCACCCTCTCGCCGAGGTGTGTGATTTTTGTCTATTCCAATTATTGAGTATCTTTGCATCACCTTTCGGGTGTGATAGTGCCACATGGCTTAGGTGCTCGCTTCCACCCCTAAGTAGCCCTTCGGATGAAGAATTGCCTGAAATCGCACCGTTCCTCTCGCCGGAGGGCGAAATTTTAGAATGTATGGAAAAGAGGTCTTATGTGACCGTTATGTGACTAAAGAACTTTGATCAGCCGCTAAATCATTGGTTTGCAGCATGGCTGTTATATAATTTTATGTGATTAAGTTTGAAAAAAGTCAGAAAATAAATTTGTATTTCTCTCGGTTTGCAGTTATATTTGCGGGGTATGAAGGATTTTCGCACATACATTCTTGGCCTCTGCGGCAAGAAGGAAGGATACGAAGTTGAGTTCAAGGGAGCCAAGGGTGGTTTCCCGGGCAGTTTTTGGGAGACATATTCCGCCTTTGCCAATACCGCAGGTGGCATCATCGTTCTGGGTATAAACGAGAAGAATCATCGCTTTAGACCCGATGGGTTAGACGAGGACGCAATCGATAAATACAAGAAGATATTTTGGGATTGTGCGCATAATTCGCAGAAGGTCAGCGTTAGCCTGCTGAAGGAAGAGGATGTCATTGTAGACAAATACACCGATGGTTCTTTCATTCTGATTTTCAAGATTCCGAGAGCTCCTTTTGACGCGAAACCAGTTTACATTGATGGCAATCCGAAAAATTCTTATCGTAGAAACCACGAAGGAGATTACCTCTGCACTCAGTCTGAGATAAGCAGGATGTATGCTGAGGCTGACATTCTGGCCCATCCTCTGGACTCCGTCATCCTCAAAAACTACTCCCTCGAGAAGGATTTTGATAAACCAACCATAGACCAATACCGTCAACTTTATAGGCTTCGCCACGACGGTCACGCTTGGAATGAACTTTCCGACTTTGAGTTTCTTAAAAAAATGGGGGCCTATGCCGTAGATCGTGAAACCTCAGAAGAGGGCTTCACTCTTGCCGGTCTCCTTATGTTCGGCAATGGGCAAGCTATTCAAGATACGCTCCCTCACTATTTTGTGGATTACCGGGAAAAACTTTCCACGGACCCTCGCGTCCGCTATACCAACCGGATTTATCCGGACGGAACTTGGGAGCCCAACCTCTTCCAATTCTTCAAGCGGGTTTACCGAGAACTAGCCCAAGTTCTGCCCGTTCCTTTCAAACTGGATGGAATTGACCGCGTAGATGAAACGCCTGCGCACGAATCCCTTCGCGAAGCCATCTGTAATACCCTCATCCATTCTCAGTACCGGATGATGGAGGGCATCGTTATAGAACGCTATCCGGACCGGCTTTACTTCTCCAATCCCGGCACGATGCTTATTCCGGTAGAAACATTCTACGAAGGAGGTCATTCCATTTGCCGCAATGCCATCCTGCAGAAGATGTTCATCGCCATTGGTCGAGGTGAGCATCTCGGTAGCGGCGCCGATGTTATCGGAAAGGGCTGGAAAGAAAACGGGTGGCCGGAACCGGAAATCAAAGAGCATTTTGGCGCTCATACGGACAGGGTGGAATTGACCTTACGTTTAGGTACTGTTTCCGTACTGAATCCGGAAAGTAAGGGAGAAAGTAAGGGAGAAAGTAAGGGAGAAAGTAAGGGAGAAAGTAAGGGAGAAAGTAAGGGAGAAAGTAAGGTTCGGACCAAAGACAAGATAAAAGAAGCGATGAAGGAAAACAAGAGTATTACGCTTCCAGAAATCGCGATAATGTTGAATCTATCCCTGGGCGCAGTAGAAAAAGCAGTTCGTCAAATGAAGAAAGAAGGGGATGTGCGCCATGTTGGCCCTAACAAGGGCGGCGAGTGGGTTGTTCTCAAATAGGGCAAAAAAATACGCCCAACATTTCAAAGTCGGGCGTAAAAATGGGCGTAAATCGTTTAACTTACTGAAAATCAGTAGTCGTTTGCGGTGAGAGCGAGATTCGAACTCGCGGAACGGTTACCCGTTCGGCAGTTTAGCAAACTGCTGGTTTCAGCCACTCACCCATCTCACCAGATTGATGGCCAAAAGCCTTAGGGACTGCAAAGATACGAAAGTTTTGGAATTATCCAATATCTTTCCAGAGTTTTCTACCGATTCCGCGCCACCCACTCCGCGAAGCGACGGAGGCCTTCTTGGAGGGAGGTTTGCGGAGCGAAGCCGAAATCGCGCTGCAAGGCGGTGACATCCGCGAAAGTCTCGGTGACATCCCCGGGCTGCATCGGCATCAGGCGGGTGTGCGCCAGCGCATCAAATTCGGAGGGCAGCAAGCCGGCCCCCTGCAAGGCCTCTTGCAGCAGTTTGATGAAGTCCAGCATACCCACCGGCCGTCCGCTGCCTATATTATAAATCTGGAAAGGAACCGCCTCATCCGTGGCACACGATACCGCCGAAACCTCGGTCGCGGCCCCATTGGCCGAAGCGTCCCAGCCGCCGGGTCCCCCGGCCATCACCCTTACAATACCCTCGACGACATCGTCGATGTAAGTAAAATCGCGGCGGCAGCGGCCTTCGTTATAAAGAGGCACGTCTTCCCCGCGCAACCATTGTTCGGTAAATTTGAAATAAGCCATATCGGGACGGCCGGCCGGACCATAGACCGAGCAAAAGCGCAGGCCCGTGGCACGAAGGCCATACAACTTGCTATGGGTGTAGGCTAGTAACTCGTCGCACATCTTGGAAGCCGCATACAGGCTGACAGGATGGTCCGTGCAGGCATCCTCCCGGAAAGGCACCGTATTGTTCTCACCGTAAACGCTGCTGCTGGAGGCGAAAATAAAATGCGCCACCGGATAGCGCCGGCAGGCGCCCAATACCGCATAGAACCCCCGTACATTGCTTTCCAGACAGGCTGACGGATGCGTGATACTGTAACGCACGCCCGCCTGCGCCGCCAGATGAACGACGGTATCGAAATGATACTGTTCAAACAGAGAATTCAACCACGCCTCATCAGCGATATCGCCTCGAACAAAACGATATTCCGCCGAAGAAGCCGCCGCAAGGCGTTCATTTTCCCGCAAGCGGGCCTCTTTAAGGGAGACGGAATAATAATCGTTCAGATTATCCAGTCCAACGATACACGCAGCCGTGCCGTCTTTCAACAGCCGACCCACCAGATGGGCCCCGATAAACCCGGCACTGCCAGTAACAAGAATCCTTTTCAAATCGCAGGAAAAATCAATACACCATTCCGCTGAAACCCATAAAAGCGAGGGCCAGCAGACCGGCGGTGACCAATGCGATGGGAACGCCCTTGAATGCGTCGGGGACCTTGTTCAGAGAAAGGTGCTCGCGCAAACCGGCGAACAGAATCATTGCCAGACCATAGCCCACGGCGGTCGCAAACGCATAGACCGTCGCCTCGGCCAAGTTGAACAGGTGAGGCTGTCCCCCGAAGAAGGAGAATTCCTTGGTAACCACATTCAAGGCCACGCCCAGCACCGCGCAGTTGGTCGTGATCAAAGGCAGGAAGATACCGAGTGCCGAATACAGGGCCGGGCTGATCTTCTTGAGCACGATTTCCACCATTTGCACCAGGGCCGCGATGACCAGAATGAACACGATGGTCTGCAGATAGGTAATCTGGAACAGGAGCAGCAGTTTGTTGAGCAGGAAGGTCACCACCGTCGCCAGGGTAATCACGAAGCAGACGGCTCCGCTCATACCCACCGCCGTGTCGATTTTGCTGGAGACGCCCAGGAAAGGACACACGCCCAGGAATTGGCTGAGCAGAATATTGTTGACGAAAATCGCCGATATGATGATAAAAAAGTATTCCATATTATTTCTTCTCCGTCATTTTCTTAAACAATACGATGAGGTAGGCCAGCACGATGAACGCGCCCGGAGCCAGCACGAAGGCGAGAATGTTGTAGTCCGCAGGGATGAATTGCCAGCCGAAAAGACTGCCGCTGCCCAACACTTCGCGCACCAGACCCAGCACGGTCAGCGCAAGTGTGAAACCCAGTCCGATACCGATGCCGTCCAACGCAGAATCCACCACCCCGTTTTTATTGGCGAAAGCCTCGGCGCGGCCCAGGATGATGCAGTTCACCACAATCAGCGGAATGAACAGACCGAGGGTCTCGTACACATCGGGCACATAGGCCTGCATCAACAGCTGCAGCAAGGTCACAAAGGTCGCAATTACCACGATGTAGGAAGGGATGCGCACTTTGTCGGGAATGAAACGCGCGATGGCGGAAATCGTGATATTGGAGAAAATGAGCACCGCCATCGTGGCCAGGCCCATACTCATTCCGTTGATGGCGGAAGTAGTCGTCGCCAAGGTCGGGCACATACCCAGCAGCAGGACGAAAGTAGGATTCTCTTTGACAATCCCCTTGGTGATGATGGCTAACTTACTCATGGCTTTCCTCAATAACGGCTAAAAGTTGATAAATGCGGCACGCCTGTTCCACCGCCTTGCAATAGGCGCGGGATGTGATGGTCGAAGCCGTGATGGCATCGATGTCTCCCCCGTCCTTGCGCACTTGAAGCACTTTGGCGGAAGGGTCGAAGCGGTCGAACTGGTCCTTGAACGCAGGGTTGGTGCAATTGGCACCCAGACCGGGCGTTTCGCTGTGGGAAAGTACGGAAGTACTCCAGACTTTTCCTTCCGCATCAAAGCCCACCATCAGTTGCAGGGTACCCCCGAAACCGATGACGGATGAAATGACGGCGTAGCCCACCACGGTAGTGTCGGCTTTCGCCTCATAGCAGACAAAGTCTGTTCCGTCCAGCGCCACGATCCGGGGTTCCGCCTTCTCGAATTCCGGAAGCACCTGCGCAAGGGTGGCGTTGGTCTTATTCTGCTGCGCCTGGGCAATCGGAGCGGCGGTCAGGTGGCTGACCAGCGCCAACAAGGCCGAACAGACCAGACAGATGGTCAGCAGACACAAGGTCATATTTTTAAAAGAAGATCTCGCAGCCATTATTTCACCCTCCCGAATTTAGGTTGATGACAGAAACGATTGATGAGGGGCACGAAAGCGTTCATCAGCAGAATCGCGAAACTCATACCTTCCGGATAGGCTCCGAAATAACGGATGAGCATAGTCTGAAGGCCGATACCGAAACCATAGATGACGCAGCCGGTATTGCTCATCGGGCTGGTCACATAGTCGGTCGCCATAAAGATGGAACCCAGCAGCACACCGCCCGTCAGCATATTGAAAATCGGATCGGTGTAGGCCGAAGGATTGATGAAAGAGAACACCATACTGAACCCGATGATGGTCGCCCAGATGGACAGGGTGGTGGTCGCTTTGATGACCTTGCGCGCCAGCAGATAGACAAAACCGAGCAGCAGGGCCAGGGCGCTGAGTTCGCCGGCGCTACCGCCGACACGGGCGAACAACATTTCCTTATAGGAGAAAGAATTTGCCGCGAAAATCTCATCCAGCGTCATTCCGGAACGAAGCCCTTCGCTCACGACACCCAGAGGGGTGGCGCCGCTGACGGCATCCACCTGTGAAAAGCCCCAGGCAGAGGAAATGCTCGCCGGAGCGCTCCAGTCCGTCATAATGGACGGAAAGGAGACCAGCAGGAACACGCGGGCGGCGATGGCGGGGTTGAACACATTCTGACCCAGACCACCAAAAGTCATCTTGACCACACCGATGGCGAAAATGGAACCGATGACGGCCACCCACCAGGGGCAGGATGCCGGCAAGTTCAGAGCCAGCAGCAGGCCGGTCACAGACGCGGAACAGTCACGCAAAGTGGACGGAGTGTGCTGAAGAAAACGCTCGATGGCGTATTCGGTCAGCATACAGGCGCAAATGCAGACGGCCACCAGCATCAGTTCCGCCCAGCCATAGAAGACGAGCGAGACAAGGGTGGCGGGCGCCAGGGCAATCAACACGTCCCGCATAATGGAAGCGGTGGATGCCGGCGCGTGAATATGGGGGGATGGAGATACTACAAAAGCCATATCAGTCTTTTCAGTTTTTAGGTCTCGATTTGATAATTCTTAAAACATCGCCTTTAGCGATACGAATGGTATCGAGCAAAGGCAGGTTCGCCGGGCAGGAATACTGGCAGCAGCCGCATTCGATACAGTCGTGGACGGCATTCGCCTCCAAAGCTGTGAAGTCACCCGCTTCAGCCAATTTCTTGAGCAGGAAGGGTTCCAGTCCCATCGGGCAGGCATCGGCGCAACGGCCGCAACGGATGCAAGGACCTTCGGAACGGCGGAGCGTCTGTTCGCCCGTCAGGTACAAAATGGCGGAAGAACCCTTGACCGTGGTCGCATCCACGCGGGCCACAGCCTTGCCCATCATCGGACCGCCGCTGATGATTTTGGCCGCCCCTTCGGGCACGCCCCCCGCCTGCTCCATAATGAAGGACAAGGGAACGCCGATGCGGAACAAATAGTTGTGCTGCTTTTCGACAGGAAGACAGTCGCCCGTTACGGTCAGCACATTGGTGATCAGGGGTTTGTTCTTCTGAACCGCTTCATAGACAGCCAGGGTGGTTCCGATGTTCTGGACAACGGCCCCCACATCGATAGGAAGCCCCATCGACTTCACCTGACGGCCGGTCAGAGCGTCAATCAGCTGTTTTTCACCGCCCTGCGGATATTTTTTCTTCAAGGGACGAATCTCGATATTGCGATAGGCGGGATTGCGGTCGGCCAGGCCGGACAGAAGTTCGGAAAGATGGTCGATGGCTTCGGGTTTGTTCTCTTCGATGCCGATGATGCAACGGGGGCCGCCCAAGGCTTTTTGCATCAAGGCCGCTCCCACCAGCACTTCAGCACCCCTTTCCATCATCACGCGATAGTCGCTGGTCAGATAGGGTTCGCACTCGGCGCCGTTGATGAGCAGAAACTCGGCCGTCTTGCCCGGAGGCGGAGCCAGTTTGACGTGCGTAGGGAAGGTCGCACCGCCCAGACCGACGACACCGTTCTGTTTGATACGGTCCAGAATCCAGGCTTTGTCTTCGGGAAGTTCCGTCACCAAATCAAGCGTACGGTCGATGCTTTCTTCCCATTCATCCCCTTCCACGACAATCTCGATATGGGTAACCTTGTTGCCGGCGATATCTTCGCGGGGACCGACCGTTTTGACGGTGCCGCTCACGGGAGAATGGACACAGGCGGAAATAAAGCCGCCGGGCTCAGCAATCAGCTGCCCCACTTTCACCGTATCGCCGGGGGCGACAAGGGGTTTGGCCGGAGCGCCCAGATGCTGGGCCATCGACACATAGACTTTATCGGGCAGGGGCAGCACCTCAATGGGGCAGTCCCGGGAGATTTTTCTATCATCGGGGTGAACGCCACCGATGGAAAAGGTACTCAGTTTCTCCATCACGCTTCGTTTTTAGGGGTTTGAGGAGCTTCAGCCGCCGGTTTGGGAACCGGCTTGACGGGGAAGCCCACAGCAACAGCGGCGCCGGTCGGACACTCCGCCACGCACTTCTTGCAGAGCTTGCACTTGGTAAAATCGATATACGCCAGGTTGTTCTCCACCGTAATCGCCTCGTGGGTACAGACCTTGGCGCACTTGCCGCAACCGATACAAGCCGACTGACAAGCCTTGCGGGCGATACCGCCTTTCTCCTTATTACTGCAACGCACGTACACGCGCATACCGCGCGGGCCTTTGTTGCGCAATTCGATAATGCCTTTCGGACAGGTCTTCACGCATTTGCCGCAGGCGGTACACAGGTTCTCATCCACCACGGGCAGACCGGTTACCGGATCCATCGACAACGCACCGAACTGACAGGCAGCCACGCAATCACCGCAGCCCACACAGCCAAAAGCACAGCCGGTATCGCCGCTATATAGGGAGGCTTTCACCCGACAGGAAAGTTTGCCGTCATACACATTGATGCGAGGACGGGCCTCGCAAGTCCCGTTGCAGCGCACCACCGCCACCATCGGCGCCTTGGCCGTCGCCTCGATTCCGAGTACGGCCGCCACTTTTTTCATCACCTCGTTGCCGCCGACCGGACAGAAATTCTCATCCACATTCCCCTTCTCCACACAGGATTGGGCAAAGGCCCGGCAACCGGCGAAACCGCAACCGCCGCAATTGGCGCCCGGCATCACTTTTTCAATCTCATCGATACGCGGATCCTCCTCCACTTTGAACTTGGAGGCGACCACATACAAGATGATGGCCAGCAAGGCACCCAGCACGGTCAGCAATACGACCGTCGTGATCATTGCACTTGACATCATAATGATTTATTGGTAAATATTTTTTCCCATTTCGCGCGCATCAGGCGCAGTACCATATAATACAGGCCAAGGACGGCGAAAGCGCACAACGCGGCCCAGCCTTCAGCCAGACCCGCCGCGCTCACCCCGCACAAAACGGCCAGAAAAAGCAAAATCGGATAAACATAGGAAAGCCGCACGGCTTTGTGGGACAAAGATACCGGCAGGGAGCAAGACTGTTCCATTTCTTCCCCACGCCGTCCGCACAGGAATTGTGCATGACATGCCGAACAACCCGTATGCGAATCTTCTTTCATCAAGTAAAGGAAGGATCCCCCGTCTCCAAATAATCCGTATCGTCATCCAGTGGCCGGGAATTCATGGAAGACTCAGAAATAGTCTCTTCCTGGGGAGCCGGGCTGTCCACAAAACGAGCGTCCTGAGCATCGGTAAAACGCGCTTCCGAATCGTGGAAAATCAACTTGACCGTGCCGATTTCACCATTACGGTGCTTGGCGATAATCAAGTCCGTATCACCTTTGGAGGCATCATCGGGTCCCAGTCCCTGGTAGTCGAGACGATTGAGGAACAACACCATATCGGCATCCTGCTCGATGGAACCGGACTCACGCAAATCACTCAGCTGCGGACGGTTGTTGCTCTTTTCCCGCTGCACGGCATTACGGCTGAGCTGGGACAGGGCGATGATAGGAATATCCATTTCCTTGGCCGTCGCTTTGAGGGTACGCGAAATGGCCGCAACCTCCTGCTCACGGAAACCGCGCAGCTCGGGCGGCCCCTGCATCAACTGCAAGTAGTCGACCACCACCAGGCGGACACCTTTCTGCTTGACCAGTTTTTTGACCTTGCTGCGGAACTCCATCACCGGCAGCGAGGGAGTGTCGTCGATATAAAGGGGTGCCTGGGTAAGTCCGGCAATGGACGCTTCCAACTGCTCCCATTCACCCATCTGCAATTTGACACCACCCTTGATTTTCATTGCGTCCAAGTGACTCTCGGAGGTCATCAGACGTTTCACCAACTGCTTGGCAGGCATCTCCAACGAGAAGACGGCGACGGGAACGTGGTGATCCACCGCCGCATTACGGGCGATATTGAGGGCGAAAGCCGTCTTACCGACAGAGGGACGAGCCGCCAGGATAATCATATCGGAAGCCTGGAAACCCAGAGTAATCTCATCCAGACAACGGAATCCGGAAGGAACACCGGTATAACGGTCGGTAGCGTTTTGAGCCGCCTCGATATCGTCCATCGCCTCGCGGATGACCTGGGCTATGGTCTGGGCCTCCTTGGTGACATTGTGGTCGATGGCATTGAAAATCTCCGTCTGCGCCAGCGAGATGAGATCTTCCATATTGACGGCGTCGTCGTAAGCCGTCCCCAGAATCTTGAGGGTAGCGGCGATTAACTCACGCTGGATGAATTTCTGTTGAACGATGTTGCAGTAATACTCCAACATAGCTCCGGCCGTGATGTTGTCCGTCAAGGCGGCCAGCCATTCCAATCCGCCGATTTCATCCAGCGCGACCACCTCCATTTCCTTGCCATCCTCCTTCTTGTTCAGCTTGAGGGTTGCCAGTTTCTGGGAAACGGTATTGAGGTCGACGGGACGATGGGCGTTGAAGAGATCCTTGACCGTTGCATAAACAATGCGGTGACGCTGGTCGTAGAAGGCGCGCTCATCGGGAATCATCGCGAGCACATCTTCCACGCACTCATAGTCAAGCAACAAGGACGCTAAAACGGAACGCTCAAAATCAAGAGCTTGGGGTGGTGTTTTCCCCATCCCAAGCCCTACTTCTTCAACTTTTGCGGATAAATCAGCCCGCCGAGGTTTTGCCTTGGCGTACGTCGTTTTAGCCATCTTCTATCGCGGAATTACAGTTCTTTATTAATCGGTTTATTCACCAGAATACGTCCGCAATATTCGCAAATGACCAATTTCTTGCCGGAACGAATCTCGACCAGGCGCTGAGGAGGAATAATGTGCATACATCCAGCGCAGGCGTTAGACTCATAGATGCCGACGACGGCCAAGTGATTGCTGTTGCTTTCGCGGATGCGGTCATAAGCCACCATGGTACGCTCGTCAATCATCGAGGCGCAATCCTGACGCTTGGCCATCAAGGCTTCTTCCTCTTTTGCGGTAGAAGCGATAATGGTCTCCAAATCGGCCTGTTTGGCAGCGAGGTCCTCAGCAATGATCGTCCGTTTTTCGGAAGCGATTTCCATACGTTCTTTCAACGTGCTGATAGCCGTTTTGGCCTCCTCGATGCGCTTCTTGGCAATCTGAATCAGCAAATCCTGATTCTCGATTTCTTTGTTGATGGCATCATACTCGCGGCTGTTCTGGATTTGATTCTCCTGAGCACGGTATTTCTCGAGCGTAGCCTCACCGTCCACGATATCCGCTTTGTTGCGGGCGATGGAACTCATCTGCTCGTCGATCGCAGCATTGAGGTTGGCAATCTTGCCATCGATACCCTCCAACTCTTTTTCCAGGGTCTGGACTTCGAGCGGAAGTTCACCACGAAGACGAACCAGACGGTCGATGGCGGTGTCCGTCATCTGGAGCTGGTACAAAACTTCCAGTTTCTCGGATACGGAATCCGCTGAATCGGCAAAATTTTTACCGATGGACACGAAAGTTTCTCTCTGGTCGATCGGGGTCTCTTTTGTTTTAGTCTTTTTAGCCATATCGAATGTATTATATTTTCGAGAACCGCAAAGATAGAAATTTTCGCGGACTTCACAAAGATTTTCTCACTTCCTCCAACTCTTTTCGGATAGATTCGAGGGTTTGCCGCAGAAGCGTACGGTTGGAAACCTCATTTTTATCGGATTTCAGGCGAGCAGCCGCTCCATCCAAGGTCATTCCGCACTCTTTGATGAGGTAATGAAGCTGAC
>CACZWF010000038.1:0-3338 GCA_902784785.1 uncultured Bacteroidia bacterium | reverse complement strand
AGCTGACGCAACACCTCCAATTGTTCCGGCGTATAGTACCGGCTGCCCCTGGCATTCCGCTTGGGATCCAGCAGTTGCGGGAAATAATTGGTCCAGTAGCGTACCAGCGTGACGCTTTCACCCAGTTCGCTGGCCACTTCTCCGATTGAATAATAAAGTTTTTCCATATCTGTTAATGTTAATTTATATCAATCCATCGACCGTCCCGTACTCGCGGACAGAATCACCATATCGGCATATTCTTCCGGAGTCAGGTCCTTGAAGAAATAGGAAACGGGATCCAATGTCAAGGTATCGCGCATCACCTCGTAGTGCAGATGCGGAGCAAAAGAATTACCCGACATGCCGACCGCCGCAATCACCTGCCCCTTTTTCACGCGGGCTCCCTTGTGCACCTTGATTTCGGACAAATGGGCATAACTCGTACGGTATCCCCCTTCGTGGCCGATGACCACCCGATTGCCCTGTTTCTTGCGGGAGTGAACCACCTGCAGCACCACCCCGTCCGCGACACAACGGACCGGGTCACCCGAGGCAGCCATCATATCCAGGCCGTAATGGGTAGTCGGGACATTGGTAAAAGGGCTGACTTTCATTCCGATGCCGGCGCCGGTACGGACATAACTGAACTTTTCCAGAGGCAACTGCATCGGCGGACAGACAAAAGAAGGAGAAGAAACGAGTTCATATATCCGGCGGAAACTCGCTTCTATGGACTGGGCGCGCTCCTCGTTGCGGGCGATACGCCGGGCCGTCGTCGCTTCCAGCGTCTTCTCCGTGATGCTGTCCCCCAGGTTCAGCAAGGAAACATTTTCGATACGGCTGTCGAAGGGGGCGTTGGTGTGGAAAATCTTTTCATACAAACGGTCATCCCGGTTTTCCAGTCCCGAAGTCACATCTTCCAAGCGCTCCAGACGGACAACCATATCCCCGTAACTCTTTGCATAAGCCGCATTCTCCGTCTTGAGATTTTTCTCCACATCCGTGTCGAAAATAAGGGCAAACACCACATAATAGAGCAGCGACAGCGATACCGTCACCACGACGAACGACAAGATGCGCATCAGCACCGCCGCCAGCGTCGCGTGATTTTCCCGGACCTGGAAATCGTTGTCTACTTTATATACGGGTTTGCGACCGAACATATTCTATTTCTTTCGTTTGTGAAGCGTCTTCCTGTCTTTATGAACCGGCTGGACCAAATCGGTGGTGAGACCGGTCTGCTCCTCCCGTGCCTTGACCATCTGCGCATACTCGTCCAAAGGAATCTCCATATCCATATAATTGTTGGGATTCACAAAGTTCCCCTTGTACATCACCTCATAATGCAAATGAGGCCCCGTAGACTTGCCGCTGTTTCCGCTTTGAGCGATGCAGTCCCCCCGGCACACCTTCTGACCGGGCTGCACGAGAATCATCTTCAAATGGGCATAGCGCGTTTTATAGCCAAATCCGTGATTGATGATCAACGAATTTCCATAGCCATACAATTCATTTTTCACGGTCTCGACCACCCCATCCCCGACGGCGTAAATCGGGTTGCCGGGGTCCATGGCAAAATCCTGGCCCGTATGCATTTTTGCATAGTGATAGAGCGGGTCGCTGCGACGACCGAAAGGACTGGACATACGGAAACGGATGCCGGGATAAAAAGGAGGAATGGCCGGGACACAGGAAGCAATATCTCCGCTGTGCTGGGCCATCTGGTCCACTTCATCATAAGATTTGGACTGGACATAGGCCATTTTGGTCAGCAAATCCAATTCCTTTACATTGTTGTAGAGATGACCACTATGGTCGCTCGCACGCAACTCCGCATAACGATTGAGTCCCTCCATACCCGACAGGCGCTCTTCCTGACTGATCTCGGACATACCGAAAATGGTCCGGTACACCCCGTCATCCCGCAGGCTGAGGGCATCCAGCCGACGGCGGCAGTCTTCCATTCGCGAGGCCATAATGGCCATTTTGCCGCCCCATTCCGCGTTTTGTTTTTTCAGCAAGGTCGTCTTGGGAAGCTCCAGTCCGAACAGCCCCGCATACAGCCACAGATAAAAGATGGCAACAAGGATGCTTCCCAGGAAAAAGAGCAATCCCCGGCGGGCCAGCACCCACCGGGAAACCCTATGCTCCCGATAGACGAGCGTCCTGGGATCAAAGACATATTCCTTGTTTTTCTTACCCATCGTTAACTCAGGCGAACCGCCTTATATTGTTCAGGCTGATGGAAACCTCGTAAAAAGTCCTCGATGCCCATCCGGCTCTTTCCGGCAAGCTGAACTTCGGTCAAATCGGCCCACCCATCCGCACAAGCCACGCTCAGGAAGGTCTTTCCATCGCTGGAAATCGTTCCCGGAACAGGTTTCTCACCCGCACTCTTATCGAAGTGACGGACCTTGGCAAAGAACACTTTCAGACTGCGAGCCGACACACCGTCCGCCTCCAACGTAGTAAACGCAGCCGGATAGGGACTCAAGCCGCGGATGAGGTTGCAAACCCGGACGGCCTTCATCGACCAGTCGATATCACACAGTTCTTTCGTAATCTTGGGCGCCGGTTTCAACACCTCCGCACCCTGGATATAACTCTTCTGCAGGCGCAACTCAATCTGACCGTCCAGCATTCCTTCGACCGTCTGGAGCACCAGCTGCGCGCCAAGTTCCATCAATTTGTCGTGCAAGGTGCCGGCCGTGTCTTCAGGCAGGATGCGGCAGTTCTCCCGCATCATGATATGGCCCGTATCCATTCCGCTGTCAATCTTGAACGTAGTCACACCCGTGAGTCCCTCCCCGTTGATGATGGCCCAGTTAATCGGGGCCGCTCCCCGGTACTGGGGCAGCAGAGCCGCATGGAGGTTGAAAGTTCCCAGACGAGGCACTTCCCATACCTCCTGGGGCAGCATGCGGAAAGCGACCACCACGGCCAGGTCCGGCTTCCACGCCTTGTATGCCTTCAAGAAGGCCTCATCTTTGAGGGATTCCGGCTGCAAGAGCGGCAATCCCCGTTCCACGGCAAATTTCTTGACGGCGCTCTCCCCCACTTTCATGCCCCGCCCGAAGGGTTTGTCGGCCACTGTCACGACACCCACCACTTTATAGCCGGCATCCAGCAGCGCTTTCAGCGACGGAACGGCAAACTCGGGCGTTCCCATAAATACAATTCTCGTCTTGGTCATTTTTCCACTGATATTATCCCACAATTTCTTAAAGAAACGCTTGAAGGGCTCCGTATTGATGATGGGTGAATCGTTGATGGCTTTCCAGGTCAGGAACATACCGACCGGCATCAGCACATAGGATGAGATAAACACCCCTTCCACCGCAGACACCGCACCGTCC
>CACZWF010000037.1 GCA_902784785.1 uncultured Bacteroidia bacterium | reverse complement strand
GGCGAGGTCAAGATCGTCGTGGCGACGGACGTGGCCGTGCGGGCTTGCGTGAGCGCCTGTTCGGGAGCGAAGGTGGCGAAGTCAAGGTTCAATTCGCTGATATCAAAATGTTCGCCCGCGACCCGCGCGGCCACCTGCTTCATCTGCGTATGGTAATCGACCCCCATCCGCTCCGGTGTCAAGAAATCCGACACCTGAAACCGGTGCTCCGTCTCCGCCTTCACCCGCAGGGTGGAGTCCTCCATCGCAAAGGGCAGATGCAAGGTGCCGCTCACCGTTTTATTCGCCAACTCGGCATTCAAATTCAGGCCGGAAACATTAATCTGGTCATAAATGCAATCGTCCAGACGCACGGCCACTTGGGATTTCATAGCGGAGGAATGGGGGTCTATCCCGGAGCCATTCGCCTGGATTTCGCCCGCCACTACCACGTGATGACGCCCTTCGAGGAACGGACTGACATCCACCCGTTCAACATTCAGCAAAATGTCATACGCCTCATCGTCAATATCATAATAGCCGTTCAACCGGGCCTTGCTGCCACGAAAATCCGCATTAGCCGTCACATCCACCTGCATCGTCTGCAGATTCAACACCGTAGCCGAGATGTCCGCCTGCGCCCCAAACGCGTCTGAGCGGGCGGATAAGCCATTCGATTGGATCAAATTGGTGTTCAAGTCCACCTTTGCATCTCCCTTGATGGCCTCAAAAGGCAGGTGCAAGGTCCCCAGATCGAGCGATAAGTTTTGTACATCCAGCCGGCGGGCATCGTAGCGGTTGCCCCCTACATCCACCCGCACATTCGTAAGCAAGGTGTCGACACGGATATTCAAGCCCAAAGGATTGAGCGCGAAATGAATCTGACTCAACTCGCCGTCCGGGATATCGAAGGCCATCGGAGGGGGCGTTTCGGCTGGTTTGTCCGGCTGCGCATCTTCAGACGCTTCTCGCAGGACAATTTCCACGTACGCATCCGCCAACTGCAAGCCGTGCAGCGGATACTGCCCTTTCGCAATAATGAGCCCCGGGCTTGCGGCCTGCAAATGCTTCAGAATCACATTGACGCCCACTGCGGGTATCAGCGTATCAGAATGGAAAGTCGCCTGGTCCAGCAGCAGTTGGTCCACCACAAGGGTACGGGCCAAAAAATCTGTACCCGTCGCCTGGTCGTCCTCCATTCCCTCTGCCGGGCGTTCTTTCACCCCCTCTTCAGGGCTTTCCGCTGTCGCACCACTCTCCGCGATGCTCTCAGCCCCGCTTGCCGCCTTTTCCAGACGCCCCAGCAAACGCAGGGAATGCACATAGAGCAATGTGTCCCGATTCCGATGACCGACAAAGAGGCTGTCGATTTCTATCTGCACCGGCAACTCCCCTTCCCCCTTGAAGGCACGATAAAGCATCTTCGGAGATTGATGGAAGGGAGACAGGTAGATCCGTCCCAGATCCACATCCCAGTCCGTCCGGGCATTGACTTCCGTCACGCATCTTTGCAGAACGGCCGTGCGTGCTTTGGGCGTCACCAAAACAACCGTCACCGCCCCCAGCAGCAACAGCGCGCCCCCCAACACAACACACAAAGTGATGCAGGGCACCTTCCAAATGAGACTCCTTCGGCTCACGCTTGCACAAAGGTACTCCAAAAATCCAAAAACTGCAAATGGAAAACCGAATGGAGGCAATTATCCGGAAGTCTATAGGACTACTGTTTAATCACGACTCTTTTGGAATATCATTTTCTCTCTGAATCAGCAACTTGATTGCCCTGTCATAGTCGCTTTCGTACTGTAGCATCTCCATTTTACGATATTTCTCGAACTCAGCAATCGCTTTTCGTCTTGCTTCCTCATGGCTGATTGTTCCATTTCCCACCAAGAGTTGCCTACCTGATAATCTCATCAACTCATCCAATTTCACTATCCACTCCGACATCTTCATCGGCACTTGTTGCAACGCTTGGACTTCGGCAAAATCCAGGTATTGTGATACAAGCAAGTTCAAATATGTCAACTCCTGCTCTGTCAAGTAGTTCTTGGCAATCTGAACGTCCTCTTTCGTGATGTAGTTTCCTTTAAAGTTCGTCATGCCGACCATAGGTTTATCGGCATCTACTCTGTCATAAATTAATTCCGCAGCCGTGTGCTGATGCGCAGCATAATGCAGTTTATTTTGGACGCTTGCGAAGAACTGTTTAGTTAAATTGGCACTCGAATCGTAGTCTATACTCGTAATAAAGATATCCGTCACTTGTTGATATAAGTTTCGCTCGCTGCTACGGATGTCTCGAATACGTTGAAGCAGTTCCCTAAAATAGCGGCTGCGATTGCCTTTAAGTCGATTATCATCCAGCGTAAAACCCTTTACAATGAATTCATGAAGGTGTTCTGTTGCCCATTGGCGAAAACGAATGGCCACCTGTGATTGTACGCGAAATCCTACTGCAATGATTATGTCCAGATTGTAGTGACTGATTTGGCGGCTGACGCTTCTATCCCCTTCTTGACGAACTAACAAAAATTTTTTGTGAGTTCGATCCTTGTTCAGTTCGCCCGAAGCATAGATCTGACCTATATGATAACTCACATCCTGCTGAGAAGCATCAAATAATTCCATAATGAGCTCTACTGGGAGCCAAACATCCTCTCCCTCGAATCTCACGTTTACCTGTGTGATTCCGTTGTCGTCTTGGTAAATCAGAAATGCTTGATTTGTTTTCTCGTTCTCTTTTGCCATATTTTAAGTATGGATAAACTAATGTTCATACACCTCCACAAAGGTACTCCAAAAATCCAAGAAGTGCAAACGAACGAAAAAATGACTAACTTTGTCGTATAGAATTCTTCATGCAATGAACTATTTCAAACTATCGGTTCTGGCGTTTTGCCTGTTTTGGGGAGCCTGCGGGATAGGCCTGGCGCAAGCCCCTATCGTGGCCGCTCAACTTCAGTACGGGAAAAGCGGAAAATTCAAAATTGTTCAACTGGCCGACACGCACGTGATTGCCGGAGACCCTCGTTCCGAAAGGGCGCTGAACAACATCTCCGCCATCCTGGACAGCGAAAAGCCGGATTTCGTGATTCATACCGGAGATATCTTCTACGGAGAACCGGCCGAGGAATCCGTCCGCGCCGCCCTGCAGCCTCTGGTAGAACGGGGCATTCCTTTCGCCGTAACCCTGGGAAACCACGACAGCGACTTCTCCCTGTCCCGGCAGCAGATGTACGATCTCGTCCGCAGCCTCCCCGGCAATGTCAATTCCGCCTCCGACAGTAAGTTAAGCGGATGCTCCAATAGCATTTTGGTCCTGAGCGGGCAGAAAGGAACTAGCCGCATTTTTTATTTGTTTGACAGCGGAAACCGAGATTATCCGGCCGGAGAAAAGAGCTGGGGGTACATTCACGCGGACCAAATTGCGTGGTACCGTGCCGCCAGCAATTGGTTTACTGCGCAAAACGGGGGCACTCCCATCCCTTCCCTGGCCTTTTTTCATATTCCGTTCCCCGAATTTAACCAAGCGCAGCACGACAACAGCAAAAAGGCCCCTTCCATTCAGGGGAACATCGGCGAAGAGCCGGCAAGCCCCAAGGTGAATTCCGGCCTCTATCTGGCCATGCGGGAACAAGGGGATGTACAAGGTGTCGTATGCGGCCACGACCACAACAACGACTATGCTATGCTATGGAAAGGATTTTTCTTCCTCTATGGCCGCTATAGCGGTGGCGATACGGTGTATAACGACCTCAAGCCCAATGGCGCTCGTGTCTTCGAGTTCACGGAGGGCGATGACGGTTTTCGTACCTGGATACGCCTCTGTGACGGACGCATCGAGCACGAACTGTACCTCTTCCCCGGTATGAAAAACCTCACTTCGTCCCGCTGAACCAAAGTGGACCTGATTTCGCCCACTACGCCCGCAATGCCCAAGCGGCCGGTGTGTGGTAGGTGTAAGCAGTCTCGGAAAAATCTGGAGACTATTGACAGTTTTCCAGGGTTTTCGTCAGTAGTCTCGGTAAATTTCGGAGACTACTAACACTTGCCTTCAAAATGTTTTGACTTAAAGAACAAGTTTCGATAATAATTCATATTTTTGCATGGTTGAGTCCGGGCCTCGACGTGATCTATTAAACAGGATGTATTATGCAATTTTGGCTCGTGACTACGAACCATCTTGAGGACAAGATTTGGTTCAAAGACTATGAGGATTTTGTGGCGGGGATGAATATCCCTCCGATTTTAACCGCAACGACATCTGTTCGAATCCTCTCCTTCATTTTAATGTCCAACCATGTTCACTTTGTGCTTTTATGCTCAAAGGAGGAGGCGAAGTCGTTTATCAATCGCTTCAAAAAGATGTACTCCCAGCGTTATTGGAAGAAGTACGGGACCAACTCGCTACTACGTGAAAATGATGTGGATATTCGGGAACTCTTTTGGGGAGATGAATCTCTAGAACGGGGCATCGCTTATGTGCAAATGAACAGTTATGCCGCCAACATCTGCTTGAATCCGGCAGAGTATCCTTGGGGGACTGGGGATGCATTCTTCCGGGCTCAAGAGAGGGGAGGGGTTCCCGCGTGCCAATTCGGAGTTAGAGCCTTATTCCGTCTCATTCACAGTTATGTCCGACTGCCTAGCACCTATTTGTTCAATGAAAGAGGATATGTAGATCCAGCGTCTTATGCGCAGGTGGAGTTTGTTGAATCATTGTATGGAACGCCGAAACGGATGAATTTTTTTCTTCAAAACTCCTCCAAGGCGAAAATGGTTAAGGAGACTCCTTCCTTTGACGATCAACTTGTGACTTCCGGTTTGAAAAGTTTGTGCGCGTCTCTCTTCCGAGAAAAGGATTTTTCCAATTTGTCGGAGTCTCAACAGTCAGAAATCCTTAAGCAGGTTCGTTATCGCTTTTCCTCGGAACCCCATCAACTCGCCCGTATCTCCGGTGTCCCCTTGAACGAAGCATGCCGACTTCTGGAACTGATTTGATAAATTGAGTGTCAGTAGTCTGGGTAAAATGAATGCGTCCCTCAATGAATCAAAGGCCGCTTGCGGCGGCGAATCAACGCCTCAACCTTGCAAAGATTTGCAACGGCGCCCGTTTTTTAATTATCTTTGTAGAAATAGAATTGTGCCATGAGAACCAATACGCCCAATACTGGAGAAATCCTCCTTTACCAGACTGCCGACGGCCTTGCCAAGATTGAAGTCACCTTGATAAACGAGACCGTATGGCTCACGATAGACCAGATGGCTACGCTTTTCCAGCGTAACAAATCCACCATTTCGCGGCACATCAGGGACGCTTTTGAATGTGGCGAACTGAATCCGGATTCAGTTGTTGCGTTTTTTGCAACAACTGCAGCAGACGGGAAAAACTACAACGTATCCTACTATAACCTAGATATGATTATTAGCGTGGGTTATCGCGTACACAGTCTCCGTGGAGTTCAGTTCAGAATGTGGGCGACACGGACACTGAAGGAATATCTTATCAAGGGCTTTGCCATGAACGACGAGCTCCTTAAGAGAGCCGGCGGCGGCAACTACTTTGACGAACTTCTTGCCCGTATCCGGGACATCCGTTCGTCTGAGAAGGTATTCTACCGGAAAGTTTTGGAAATCTATGCTCTCAGCATCGACTATGACCCCCGGTCGGAAACCACCCAAACCTTCTTCAAGACCGTCCAGAACAAAATGCACTATGCCGTCCACGGCCATACCGCAGCGGAACTCATTTACGACAGGGCCGATGCCGATAAAGACTTTATGGGCCTGATGACATGGACTGGACCGCTTCCTCGCCGTTCAGATGCTGAAGTTGCCAAGAATTATCTCAACGCGGATGAAGTTGATACACTTAACCGCATCGTAAGTTTATATCTGGATTATGCCGAACTCCAAGCCAAGGAACACAAGCCGATGTATATGAGCGACTGGATACAGCGGCTGGACGATTTCCTGAAACTCTCCGGCAAGGAACTCTTGCAGCATGCGGGTATAATATCGGCCAAACTGGCCAAGGAAAAAGCCGATGCCGAATACGACAAGTTTGAAGAACGTACCCGTAATGAACTTTCTCCAGTAGAACTACATTTTATAGAAAACTTTGAACGGGAAAGACAAAAACTGATGGTAGGAAGCAGCCATCCTGCCCTGCCAGACGAACAGTCATAAGGGGTACGCCCCTCAATGAATGAAAGGCCGCTGGAGAAGCCGCAGGCTTCGAAGACGCCGTCAGGCGTCGCGATGGAGCGTCAGCGAGACTTTTGAAAAAAGTCGAAGCAGCGGAGTCGCCCGCAATGAGCGAAGCGAATGCGGTATCCCCCAGAAAGGGGGTGTCGCGCAGCGACGGGGGTTAGAATGAATCGGCGCTCGCCAGAGCGCCTGATTCCACTAGGGGCGTTAAACGAAATCGCCAGGCTGTGATAAGACGCCATCAGGCGTCGCGACGGAGCGTCAGCGAGACTTTTGAAAAAAGTCGAAGCAGTGGAGTCGCCCGCAATGAGCGAAGCGAATGCGGTATCCCCCAGAAAGGGGGTGTCGCGCAGCGACGGGGGTTAGAGTGAATAGACGCTCGCCAGAGCGCCTGATTCCACTAGGGGCGTTAAACGAAATCGCCAGGCTGTGATAAGACGCCGTCAGGCGTCGCGATGGAGCGTCAGCGAGACTTTTGAAAAAAGTCGAAGCAGCGGAGTCGCCCGCGAAGGCCAAAGGCCGAGCGGCATGCCCCACCGGGGCAGTCGCGAAGCGACGGGGGTAAAGCGCTAGCGATTCCACTAGGGGCGTTAAACGAAAAATGCTGGCCCAGCCAGCAATTTTTCGTAGCCCCTAGTGGAATCGAACCACTATTTAAAGTTTAGGAAACTTCCGTTCTATCCGTTGAACTAAGGGGCCGGTTCCCACGAAGGGGTGGGCCTAAAAAAGAAAATCACTGATTACTCAGCGACCTTCTTCTCAATAATCTGACGGCCTCTGTAGTAGCCGCACTCGGGACAAACCCGGTGATATTGGACCGTAGCGCCGCAGTTAGGGCAAGTGGTCAAAGTGGGGACGACCGCTACATCGTGCGTTCTCCTCTTGTCTCTCCGCTGTTTGGAGTGTTTGTGTTTCGGATGTGCCATTTTCTATAGTTCTTTATTTATAATTATCATTTGAGCCTGCAAAGGTAAGAAAAAAGATTGTTAATTTCAACTATAATTTCAAATCCTTTAATCCGGCAAAGGGCGTATCCATCATTTCCCCCTCTCCGCCAGGCTTATCCGTCAGGTATTTCGTGCTCTCCGGATTGCATTTCCCGTCGGGATGCGTATGCCGGATAGGGATGCTCAGGCAAAGTTCGTCGTACACCAACTGTGAAAGGTCGAAAAACTTATCAGAAGGCTCCAGCAGAATGATTTCACGCCCGTCTTCCGTCTCTTCCACATCCTCAAATTCTTTATCCGAGGTACGTCTGAGCGCATACTGGGCCGAAAAAGAAAGCGGCCAGTCCATCTCCTCCATACAACGGTCGCAACGCAACGTCAACTTTCCCTCGAAATCAAGTTCCAAAGAAAAACCGCCCGGCTCTTTATCCAGACTGACCGTCAGACACACATCCGAACCCAACACTTCCCCTTGGCCGAAAGACTCAAAGAAATCCCCCGAGACAGTAAACTGCGTCGTCTCGGGATAGGTTTTCAAACCCGTCAGGGGAATCTGAAGCTCAGGTGTCATCGTTTTTCGTTCAACTATCGGCTACTCGTCTTCTGCATTGCCGCCCTTGCGTTTGCGCTCAAGCGGGCTGAGAATAATCTTGCGAATACGCATCGCCTTGGGCGTCACCTCCACCAGCTCATCCTCCTGAATATATTCCAGGGCCTCTTCCAGCGAGAACTGGATGGGCGGCGGCAACATCACCTTCTCGTCGCTGCCGGCGGCACGCACGTTGGTGAGTTTCTTGGTCTTGCAGATATTGATGTTCAAATCGCGCTCGCGGGTATGCTCGCCGACCACCTGTCCCTCGTAGATTTCCACGCCGGGATCGATGAAGAAACGGCCGCGATCCTGCAGCTTGTCCATCGAATAAGCCACCGAAACACCGGTCTCCAACGAAACGAGCGAACCGTTGGTACGGCCCTCGATTTCCCCTTTGTAAGGCTCGTAACCCTTGAGCCGGTGGGCCACCACCGCCTCCCCGGCCGTCGCCGTCAGCAGGTTGGAACGCAGTCCGATCAGTCCGCGGGAAGGAATGTCGAATTCCAGATGCGTACGGTCTCCACGAGTATCCATGTGTACGAGCGCTCCCTTGCGGCGGGTCGTCAACTCAATCGCCTTACCCACCGACTCCTCAGGGACATCAATGGTCAAGTTCTCGATTGGCTCGCAGCGCTGTCCCCCGATGGTCTTGTCCAACACTTTGGGCTGGCCCACCTGCAATTCGAAGCCCTCGCGACGCATCGTCTCGATGAGCACAGAAAGATGAAGCACGCCACGGCCATACACCACGAAAGAATCCGCGTTGGCACCGGGCTTCACCCGAAGCGCCAGATTTTTCTCCAACTCTTTCTCCAAACGCTCCTTGAGGTGGCGGGAAGTGACGAATTTTCCGTCACGGCCGAAGAAAGGCGAATTGTTGATGCAGAACAGCATACTCATCGTCGGTTCGTCCACCGAAATGGGCGGAAGGGGTTCCGGATTCTCCGCATCGGCAATGGTGTCGCCGATTTCAAAGCCGTCGATACCCACCAAGGCACAGATATCCCCGCACTGCACACGGTCCACCTTGGTCTTGCCCAGGCCCGTGAACACCATCAGTTCCTTGATGCGCTGCTTCTGCTGGATGTCATAGCGTTTGCAAAGGGTGATCGGCATACCGGCCGTCAGTTCGCCCCGGGTGATACGTCCGACAGCGATACGGCCCACATACGGTGAATATTCCAAAGAAGAAACCAGCATCTGCGGGGTTCCTTCCAGGATTTCAGGAGCGGGAATCTCTTCCAGAATCGTATCGAGCAAGACATTGATATCCTCGGTCTGCTGTTTCCAATCCAACGACATCCAGCCCTGTTTGGCACTGCCGAACACCGTCTTGAAATCCAACTGGTCCTCAGTCGCACCCAAGGTGAACATCAGGTCGAAGACCTCTTCCTGCACCTCGGCCGGACGACAGTTGGGCTTGTCCACTTTATTGACCACCACGATGGGTTTCTTACCCAGTTCGATGGCCTTCTGCAGCACGAAACGCGTCTGCGGCATACAACCCTCGAAGGCATCGACCAGCAGCAGCACACCGTCCGCCATATTGAGCACACGCTCCACCTCTCCACCGAAATCACTGTGGCCCGGCGTGTCGATGATATTAATCTTGACGCCTTTATAGTTGACGGAAACGTTCTTGGCCAGAATGGTGATGCCGCGCTCACGCTCCAGGTCGTTGTTGTCGAGAATCAACTCGCCCAATTTCTCTTGGTCGCGAACCAACTTGGCCTGATAGATCATACGGTCCACCAGCGTCGTCTTACCATGGTCGACGTGGGCGATAATCGCTATATTTCTAATGTCTTGCATAATCTTTTTCGAAAAAAGGATGACCAAAAAGTCTTTTGATCATCCTTGTCTGCGACTTTTCAGTCTTTTGTGCGCGAGATCAGATTCGAACTGACACACCATTTCTGGCACTACCTCCTGAGAGTAGCGCGTCTACCAATTTCGCCACTCGCGCTTTGAGGACTGCAAAGGTAAAAATAATTTTTCATTTTCCAACACAAAAGGCCAAAAATTGACAAGCTTCAACACACCGGACGGACCGAACATCCGACACAACGCTCTTCGAGATATCGCCCGTCCACCTTTTCAGCATCAAAAAACAAGCAGTACGCATAGTCCGGGTTGTTTTCATCGAGGGAGGAGGACCAATAAGCCCCGCCGGCATCAGCATCGTAAACCGTGACATCGTATCGGTGGCCGGCCGCCGGGAAAAAGACCTCATTGCCCGTAAGCAGAAAGACCACTTCCCAACCCGGGTGACCGTCCACCATCTTCCAGGTCCAACGGTAGTCCGGATTGTCCCGAGTGTCCGACAGTTCCTGCCAGTCGTCCCGGGTGGGCAAGCGCCATTGATCGCCCAATCTCACAGACGCGACATCATCCTCCGGTGTAAGTGTCAACATTCCGTCTCCACCCCGATACCGTGTCCTTAAGCGATAGTTATCCCATAGGTACCGGCTTTTCGTCCCGGTCTCCCCCCAAGCATAATATCCCCCATCATCACTCGGCGAACAATCGTCCCAGTAATCTCCGGCGGGAAGGTTCACATTGGCCCATTTCACTCCCAGCCCCAAGTCCGTGAAAGCAAGTTCAACGGTGGTGAAAGAGAGGATGTCCCCCACCCTCACCAGCCGGTCGCTTTGGCGTAAGAATGCCCGGCAATAATAGGTGGTGGACGGCGACAATGCCCGCACCCATACGGAAAACCGACCCTGCTCGTCTATTTCCGACGAAAGCAACACCCGCGCTTCCTCCAGAAACAGATGGGGCGATGCCGAAAGGAGGAAACCCACCACCCCCTCACAGGACTCCGTCCGGACACAACCATTCAGCACGGCGGCACCCATCGTAATGTCCGTCACGGGTTCCGTCGTGACAAAAACAGCACCTGAGAGCACCGTCGGATCTGTTGCGTTCCTGTCGCACGCCCCGAACGGCAGCACCCACAGCCCAAACAGCGTCCACCGCGAGAACAGCATCCACAACAGGCCGTCCAGATCCTTTTTCTTCATTGCTGCAAGCCTCACACGCCATCACTCCGCCAGCACAGGACGCAGATAAAAGCCCCGGGAGGTATATTCATCCGCTTCTGGCTCAGAACCCAGGCCCAAGCAAACCCGCTCTTGAAACTCCACGCCGGAGGAGGTGAAAAACAGCAGGTGGGCATAATTGAGACCGTCCGCTCCGGAAGCCGGATAATACCCGACACTCCCGTTCCCTCTCATTTCCCTGTAGGGAGGTCCTTTGATTCCCGGCTGTATGATATCACACCACCCGGCGGCCGGAAAGAAGACACCGCGTCCATTTGCAAGACAAGTCACTTCCCATCCGGAGCGGCCGCCCACCTCCTTCCAGTCCCAACGATAGTCCGGATTATCCCGGGTATCGACCAGCTCCTTCATTTCGTCCCGGGTGGGAAGACGCCATCGCTCGCCCAAAGACTGCTTGATTTCCTGCTCCGCGACGGCATCGCAAAAAATGCCGGCCGCATAATACACAGCCAGGATATTTATTCCCGACAACTCCGGAGAAGTCGCCCCCAGATTGGCATTCGCCCATTTCACGCTCAGACCTATGTTCACCGCCGACAGCTCAAACGCGGCGGTCGTGAAACTTTTGATGCCTCCCTCCAAGAAAACCTCCCCTCGGACAAAGGCCGAATAGTAATAAGTGGTACAGGGGTACAAGCCTTTCGCCTGCGCATAAAACCGGCCCTCTTTATCAACATAGACCAAAGGAATCTCCGTCCTATGTTCCAATGTGGGAGAGGTGGAAACGAGAAAGCCCAGTTCCGCTCCGGAATCCACGTTCCAGGAACGCACGCGTCCACGCAAGGTGGCGGTGCTCCCGGAGATTTCACCGGCCTCTTCCGTGACGACCGCCAACACATCGTCCAAGCCCGCCGTTGACTTGTCACAGGCCGTCAACAGCAAGAGACAGGCAAGATATGACAGTACGCGTTTCATAACAACTACTGCGGGTCCACGAATCGGACACCGACCCAACGGCCGTTCCATTTCGCGGCGGCAAAACCGTCCACATTTTTTATCGTGAAAGAACTGACAATCATTCCCCCGCCGCTGAAAGCCCCGTTGAACGAGACCCGGAACCCGAAGGAACGGTCGAAAATCAGGGACGCGTCTCCCCCGCCGCCATAATGCTTGACACCGACCAGGAAGTCCTTGGCCGTCCGGTTCACCGTACCCGTCCCCCAAGTGAGATAGCCCACACGAGGGTCCTCCGGTTGGATGTATGTCTGCACTTTGTTCACCACATTGGCCACATATTTTCCAGTCAACGATTTCAACTGCTTGATGCCCTCGTCGACCGCCGCGTTATAGATTTTCTGGGAGACTTCCTGCGAAAGCGACAAACTGGGATCCACGACAAAAAAGACCACCTGTTCCCCGAAGGATTTTATCAAGCCGAACAGTTCCTGGGCATAGGCGGAACCATACAGAAAATTGACTACCGTATTGGCTATCGTACCAGTAAAATGGCCCATCGCGCTGGAACGAGAGGGAGAGACCAGGGAATAATTCGATGGATTGTTGTAGGTATATTCCCCCACCAGTTTGTCAAAACCGATGGCAAATTCTTCCGCATCATCCCGCACCCAAAACGGAATGAGCAGAAAATGTTTCTTCCGCTGCATCTGACAGGACATCCCGCTCTCCGCATAAAAGAAATAATTCACATTATAGAGTCGGACGACAACCCGGTGATCCTCGTCAAAATAAGCCTCCCGGCCCACACTTTTCCCACGCAGACCGTCAAAAATCTTCTGAAACCAGCCATAGTTTTCCCAAGTATATGTCTCAACTCCGTAGGGAGCGCACAACTTCCCCGTTGTCCCGGGCGACTGCGGCGTTCCTGTCGTCGGTGCATACTCCCTTGCTTCCGAGAGGTCCAAACGACCGACGCTTTCCCATACCTCCCCATCACCGAAAGAATGGGTGAATGTCGCATTATGTCCGATGGAAATCGTCTCCCCTGCCTCCAGTGAAGCGATGATGGAGGGGTCGAAATCCCGTATAATGCGGGGTAATTCTTCATAATCTTTCGCATCCGCGGAAAAAGTACCCAGATCGGTGATTTTATAGATACGCCCCTGCACCCCTATGACGAGGGAGGAATCCATCACATAAGAGAGCCCGGGAGCCACCAGCCGGTCCGAGGCCTTGGCCAGTTCATACTCGTACTCCTCCTGCGTCATCTCCCCATCAAAGGCAGACAGCCCCGAGCGGGTGGATGATTGGACCAGCTCTTCCAAGCGCTGGGCCAGAGAAGTGAACCCCGGAATCTGCAATCCCGGACGCGTGCCGGACAAAGACGATTTCGTCGCACTTGAGGAGGCCTGCTCTTTCAGAAAATCCATCGTATTCTCAAATGCAGCTTTTGTGGAAAATTCCAAATGTCCGTCCACGACCGTGATTTCCTGTGTGCTCCGCCCCTCATCCCCGCCGGGCAGTTTCGCACAAGACACCGCGAACGCGAGCAAGGCCGAAGCCATGCGGAAAGTCCGCGCCAAAGATGTTATAATCGGCTTCATTAAATTTCCACATTAAAATAATAGGTATCACTCCATTTTTCTATTTTTATCCGAAGCGTCAACCGGGCACAATCAATCTGAACGGACACATCCGCCAAATCAGGAGCCGTCCAATCGTAGCCTCCGGCCTTCAGATACTCTCCCAAGGCGAAAGTCGCCAGCGGTGTTTTATCTTCGCACATCAACAATTCCAGGGTGTCGTCTTTCTGCCGGGGGACACGCACCGTACAATGTCCGTCCGATGTAGGATAAGCATAAGGGCTGAAAGTCCCCTCCCGCGGGCGGCCGTTTTCATCATACCCGTCCACATCGCCTCTCAACTGCAAAGCAAAAGGATAGGGTTGCGAGGGATCGGTCCCTTCCATCAAGATGTTCAGCGTGCAGAAACTTTTGTGGAGCGTCACCCGTTCTGTCAATTCTTCCGTATCCGTATTCAAAGCCGCCGAATGCAAGTATAAAGGCGGGCATTGCTCTCCGGGCGGAATAGCCATCACATCTTCAGAGGAAGAAAGCCAGACCGCCCCGTTCTCCAACGCGCAGACATTGAGCAAAAGACGGCCTTTGGCCACATCCACCGTCACGGGGCCGGGCGGACAGAAGCTCGCCGCCGCACATGGGGCAGGTGAATACAGAGGTTTCATAGAAGGAACCGTCTTCGTCATGAACCTCAAACGCTTCTACATCCGGGTGGTAAACCTCAATATCTTCGTTCTTCCTGAAGGTAATGCCGTATAGCCTGGTGGCCAGCGAGAAGATTCCCTCACGCACTTTTTGCAAGGGGAAATAGGGACGCAGCATTTCTGCATCCAGATTGTAACGTTCCAGCTTCAGCTTGTGGCTGAAATAAGCCCA
>CACZWF010000036.1 GCA_902784785.1 uncultured Bacteroidia bacterium | reverse complement strand
GGCGCGGCGATGGCCTGGATGCTGATCGCCAAGATGGCGATGTGGAATGAGGAATGGCAGACCGCTTTGGATGCTTTGGAGCATCTCAGAAGCATCTACGGCAACCTCTCCCAGTATCCGGTGTCCGATATTATGCTGCGCAACAAGAATACGCCGGAGTCCATCTTCGAGGTGCAGCACGCCTACGAGAAAGGCGGCATCAGTTATTCTTCCAACTGTTCCAGCGCCTGTATGCCTTATCCGAGGGCGACCGGGACCTACACCTACGACGGTGTGGACATTCCCGAACTGGGCGCCGAGGCGACGGCCTGGAGCCCGATCCGTCCGACGGCTTATATGAAAAAGACGGTGATGCCCTCGGCGGTCGCCGATGCCAGAAGGGACATCAATATGGTATATACCTGGGGCGGACAGAGTTTCTCCAACACCTGGATGGGACCCAAGTTCTGGTGCCCGGGCCAATATACGACCAACGACTCCAACAACTACAAGGTGTTCCGCTTTGCGGATGCGGTGCTGATGATGGCCGAATGTCATTGCGAACTCGGGGCCTACAACGAGTCCATCGCCTGTCTGGACGAGGTGCGCGCTCGCGCCGGTCTGGCGCCTTACGGCACTTTCCAGAATGTGGCGAAACTGCGGGATGAAATCCGCAAGGAAAGGGCCCGGGAGCTTTTCGGAGAGTTCCAGCGCAAATTCGACCTGGTCCGCTGGGGCATCTGGTATTCCTTCACGATGCAGTACAATTCCTATACGGATATGTTGAAAAACATCCGTCCCTGCCACGAGTATTATCCCATTCCGGACCAGCAGGTGATTGCTTCCGGATATAACCTTGACAACAATGCATACAAAGAATATGGGCTGTAATAAATTATTCCGGGCCTTGCTCGTCATCGCCTTTGTATTCGCCGCCGTCGTCGGGTGCCGCAAGGATTCCTTCGAACGGCCCTTGGGCTTGCAGTCCCGGCGTGTGGTCCTGTCGCCCGAGACGGGTGTCACTCCTGTCATCGTCTACAGCAACACCTCCTGGACGGTGTCTTTCTCCTCCGAGGTGTCTTGGGCCGGTTTGGACAAACTGTCCGGACAGGGGAGCGGCGGAGTCTATTTCTCCTATGCCGCCAACTACGGTCCCGAACGCCAGGTGACCCTCGTCTTTGAGGCCGGAGGCGTGCGCGACACCTGCGTGATGGTGCAGCAAGCCAGACCTTGATCATCCCAAATGCCAAATGATGAGAATGGATATGAAACATATATTTTCCTTGCTCCTGCTGTTGGTCTTGTGTTTTTCCTGCAAGATCGACGACGCGGAGTATCTCTCGCCGGATGAACTGGCCGTGAGCCAGAAAGAATTCTATGTCGACACCAACACCGGCCGCTTCTCCTTTCAAGTCTATGCCAACAAAGGGGGTGCCGTCAGCGTTCTTTCGGGAGGGGAGTGGCTGCATCCGGACCGGACGGCTTTCGAGGGAGACGTCACCGTTTCCGTCGAGTATCTCTACAACGAGGGCCTGCCCCGCAAGGGTATGGTGCTGCTGGAGACGGACAGCCGCAGGGACACCGTCAGCATTATGCAGGAGGGGTTGAAGCCCGAGGCTTTCGATTTCCCGCAGACGAGCGTGCTTGTTTACAACGGAATGGGCGACACGGTCGTTCCCGCCGATTGCAATGTTCCGATTTCGGAAGTGAAGATGTCCGTACAATACCTGGACGGTCACGGCTGGATTCGTTCCCTGTCGCTCCAGGAAGACAAACTGGTGCTGGCCACGCAGGACAACCCCGATCCCAAAGCCCGTCGTACGGCCTTTGTCAGTCTCTCCCACACCGACCGCTGGGACCGCCTGCAGTCTTTCCTCATCCGTATCACGCAGACGCCTTCCGACAACCGCGTGGGCGACGCGATCAGTTTCGAGGAACTCCGCTCCCTCTATGACGAGCAGGGGACCCATATCATCAACGATGATTATTGCATCACCGGTTATGTGGTAAGTCGTCCGGAGTCCGGCAATATGGGCGAGAATGAAGTGCTGGCCATCAACTACATCGACTACGACGCCGATTACCAGACCGCCTACATCGAGAGCGAAGACGCCAAGTATGGTTTCCGCATTCGCACTTCCACCACGGACGACAATATCTTCAAGGCTGACACCCGCGTGCGTCTGCTGCTTTCCGGGGCTTCCATCCGCAAGGAGGTGAATCCCGACCGCTTTATGCTGGAAGATGTCACCGCCGCGATGGTGCTGGAATCCGTGGCGGCCGACATTCCCGCCAAGCCGCTTCGCATCAGCGAGTTGAAAGATTCCGATATCTATACCTATGTGACGCTCCAAGATTGCGAAATCCCGGTGCGCAAGGGCTGTCTCACGCCCGTCAACGAGGGTTATACCCGCTTGTTCCGGAGCAACCGCGTGAGCAAATTCCCCATCCTTGTCCGGGATATTCAGGGGAGCAGTCTGTATATGTACACCAACACAACTTGTCCTTATCGCCGCACCGGCGCGAAACTGCCGTATGGCAAGGGCAGGATCTCCGGCATCATCGTCCACGAGAAATACCGCAGTTTCATCGACAAGGACAATCCCGACGAAGCCCTGTGCGGCAATATCGGCCGGTACCAGATCCGCCATACCCGATATGCCGACCTGGCCCTCGAAGACGATATCGATGGCAGTTTCTCCGCCCTGCTCACGGAGTATCGTTATATGAATCCTTCGCCGGACGCCAACGTGAAGGCCTTCGTGCCTACCTATGGCAACAACGGAACCTTTACCCATACCGACTTCGACCAATGCTACAAACACAACGAATATGCCTACCTCGGTCCTTGCGGAGATGCGTACAAGGGGCAGACGGTCAACGGCTACGGCATCATCCTTCCGAACGGTCAGTCCTATGGACAGGGGGATAAGGGCAATGCGGACGGAAAGGGCGAATCCCAATGGGGAACCGGCCTTTGCTGGCGTACCAACAAATGGTGGGACAACTCCACCAACCGTCCGAAAGCCTGGCTGATCACTTTCTCCACGGCGGGCATTGTGACCGACCATATCTCGATGCAACTTTCCACCCAGAATATCTCCCAAGACTTGCAGGATCCGCGTTACTGGGCGGCGGAATGGTCTTTCCAAAGTGATATGTCGGCCGCCTCGGATGACCAATGGCACCTGATTGCCAACTATGTGGTGCCGGACATTGGCATTGATGCGAATACGCTCGTCAACCAGTCCCTGGGCTTCAAGCAGATGGATTTCCCTCTGCCGCTGGAAATATTGGACCACGACAAGGTTTATATCCGTCTGCGTCCGACCTCGAAAGCGGCCGGTTCCGGTTACGATTACGATGAATCCGAGTTGAAAACCTCGGGAAACGGAAACGCTGTCAGTTATTTTGCGATTCGATACAATAAATAATAATGTATACTATGAAAACACAAACATTCATCCATCCTCTCAAAACTCCGTACGAGCCCCCTTTCTGTCGGGAAAGGAGTCTTATGGAAATCCGGCCGCTTTGTTTTTCGCCGGCAGGTAACAATGAAGTTTATTATGAAGAAGAAGTAAATTGGTAAAAATGAAATATATGAAAACACAAAATCTTTTCTGTATGATGGCTGCGGTCGCGTTCGCCGCGCTGGCCGCCTGCCAAAAGGCCGAAATCGCTCCGGAAGAAAATACCGCTCCCGCTGCCGAACTTTCCGGCGACGCCACTCTGTTCTCCGCTTCGTTGGAGGCTCCTGTTCCCACTTCGACCAAGATGACGATCGAAGACGGTGCGGGCAACCAGAGGGTTCCCACCTGGGAAGCCGGAGATGAAATCAAGATTTTCTATCTCGACCCCACCACGACCACGATGACTTCCACCATCGGAACGGCGACCCAAGCCGGCGCGGAAACCACCTTCACGGCCAAGGTGCCGGAAGGGGTGACCACTTTCTATGCGGTCTATCCCGCGACGCTGGACTCCTCCGTGGATGCGGACGGCAATTTCGCGGTTCCCACCAAAGCGAGCGACTCGGATGAGGTGAATACCTTCTCCAACGCCTGTATCTGCATCGCCAAGTGCGGGGCGGAGAAGAACTTCGCCTTCAAGAACATCGTTTCCGTCTTGAAATTCACGGTGGCGGAAAGGGGCAACGTGATGAAGATCTGCAGCCTGGACGCCACCCCGCTGACGGGTACCGTCAATGCCTCCCTGGATGCTTCCGGCAACGTCGTGTATGCGGCTGAACCTTATACCTCCACGGCCTATACCCGCGTGTTCAAGGCCCTCCCCAGCGGTGCGACCAATACGGTCTGCTATATGCCCATCCTTCCCGGCACGCAAGCGGCCGGCGTTGCGGTTGACTGCAAGAATGAAATAAACCTGCCGGCTGTTTTCGTCGGTGTCAGCCTGCCTTTCGAGCGTTCCCATATCTACAATCTCGGCACGGTGGACAGCAAGATGGTCACGGACTACTACATCACCGCTTCCGGAGCCGGAGCCAAGGACGGCAAATCCTGGGAGAACGCCGGAGATGTGAATACCTTTAAGAGTCTCGTCGGCATCGTTGCAGGCGACCCTTCTTCCGATAATCTCGTCAAATGCAGCCGCTATGCCCAGATTTTGAAACTCAAGGGAACGACCTTCCACCTCGGAGCCGGCACATACATCTTCGGCGACGCTTCGAACGACCGCCTGACCATAGACTTCTACGGTGCCAACGGCTCGCTTTTTGCCGATTTCAATCTTATCGGTGGCTATCCCGCTGCAGGCGGCGAAACGGCCGATCCCACTTCCAATGTCACCGCCTTCTCCGGTAACGATCAGTATGGCATCCTCAATGTCTTCGACCGCGCCCGCGTACATATCAACGGTGTAACCTTTACAGGCGGCAAGGGAACCACGGTGACAGCCGGTGCTATGGATATCCATACCGATTATTTGGGCGCGGCGTTGTATCTCAAGCAAAAGGGAACCAGTTTCCCGGATAAGACCGCTCCCCGGGTCTGGTTGACCAACTGCATTTTTGACGGGAACAAGACAACGGCGACCAGCGGATTGAATTATTATGACGGCGGTTCCGCCATCAACCAGACGCACGGAGCCGTGTATGCCGATCACTGCATTTTCAGAAACAATGAAGACGGATATACGGATGGCTGTGTCAGGATGTCCGGACAAAACAAATATGACGCTTATGCGGCTTATGCTTTCTTCAATGCCTGTCTATTTACGGGCAATAGTATTCTGGGAAATAGTGTGAATTCCGGTGCGGTGATTATGCAAGAGCGGAAGGGCGGCTTGCTGGGCCTTTATAATTGCACTTTTTACAACAACTTGGATGGAACTTCCGATCAGAATGTCATCCATCTCTGCCGGGCGGCTATCATTGCCAATTGTACGATTGTAGATAATTGTAACGGCCGCTATCCGATCCGCTTCCGTCCGGAAGGACACGGTTATGGCAACAACCATTTCATACTGGCCAACAATATCCTTCTCCATGCTGACAAAACGACCGCAGCGGTCAACAGTCTTGCCATCAAGGCTCCGGGCACAACAACGGCGACGGATATGCACTTATATATGGAAGGTGGCAACCTGTTCGGAAACGCATCCGGCTCGCTTTATACCAATACGAGCTTTACGACAAAAACGGATGACAACGAATACAATGGCTATCACTATGGTCAGGTCGACAATCCTTCGTTTGCGGACAATGTGCTTAAATGGAGCGGAACGCTCAATGATGGCTCGATTACTTGTGGATTTATGTCGCACGATACGATGGTAAACAATGTCTTGAAGTCCTCCAATATCAATCAGGAAATTGACAGCAACACCAAAGTCACCTTTGAGACTACGCAGACTTCGACAAGCGATAAATATGCCGGTTTCTACGGTTGGCTCAATTCCATCGGCGCGATTGACAAGGACGCCCTCGGCAACGACCGTCCTGCCACCGGCTGGACGCCCGGCGCCTACCAAGTCCAATAAGTACGATGATGAAAACATTGCATACGATATGCCGGGCGGCGGCCGTCGTCGCCGCCCTATGCCTCGCCTGGTCTTGCTCGAACAAGTCGGCGGGGGATGAAATTCTGCCCAAAAGCATCACGCTTTCCGAGGTGGAACTGGCCCTGCAACCGGGACAGACGACCCGTCTGACCGCCCATATCCTGCCTTCCACGGCTGCTGACAAGACGGTCAAGTGGTCCTCGACCAACACGTCCCGTGTGACGGTGGATGCGGAAGGCCGGGTGACCGCCGTCTCGCAGGGGACGGCCTATGTGCTGGCGGAGACGGTCAATGCCCTCAAAGCCTCCTGTCTGGTGAGCGTGGCGGCCGGCGCCTCCTATAAAGTGGCCATCACCTTCGGCGGCGAAGTCGTGCCGGAACAATTGTACGGTTGGCCCGGCAAGCAGATGCAGCTCGCCGCCGTGTCCAACGACGGTATGAGCCATCCTTACCAATGGAGCGCTTCCGCCGCCAGCGCCACGGTGTCCGAAACCGGTCTGCTGAATTTCGCGCTCGGCACGCCGGCCGGAGCTGAGAACTATGCCTGGTATGGCGAGTCCATCATCCGGGCCGTCACGCCCGATGGCTGCGGCGCTTCCGTCACGGCCGTCAGCGCTGTTTCCAACCGTTTCAGTCTGGGTTCCGCCCAAGCGACGGTCGGCGGTACGGTGGCGTTGGCCCAGGGAGCCAGCGCGCAGGTGACCTTGTACGCCTTTGACGGGGCGGCGTCCGTCGCCCTTCCCGCGACCGCCTACACCTTGAGAAGCAACAACGCCATCCTGCAAGTCAATGGCTCCACGCTGGTCAGCACCGGCGCGGAAGGTACGGCGGTGGTGTCTATCCTCTTCGCCGGCGAAGACAACGAGACGGTTCTGTGTACGGTGAATGTGCAAAAGTCCAGCTCTTCCACCTCTTCCGTGGAACTGTGGCAAGAAACCGTGCCCGTTTGGTAACAGTTGTTATAAACTATGAGAAAGTCGATAAGGATTCTGTGGCTGTTCTCCCTGCTTCTCGTTTCCTGTGTCAAGGAAGCGGAAAAGGGTGAAGCGGTTGACCCTGGGAAAGATAATTTTGGCCCGAAACTGGAATTAACCCTCACCCCTACACTGCCCAGATTGTCCGTGGAATCGAAAGTCGGGCTGATTCCCGCTTTCGCTTTTTACTGGACGGGAGAGGAGAGCGTTTCCTTGCTCTTTGCCCAGCAGGATGCGGTGCAAAGGAAGCAGCTGGCCTCCAGCGAGAAAGGCTGTTTTTCCGGTCTGGTGGATCTTTCTTCGACTTCCGTGACCTGGGACGACTTCAAAGGTATCGTAATCCCCGCAGATGCGGCGGTGACCCTTTCGGATCAGGGCCGGATGGAAAGCTCGGTTCCGACCGAGCAGATGCAGGTCCGGGAAGGGGAGGTGAATCTTTCCTATTGCCCCTTTGTCGCGCAGATGACTTCCGCTGACCTGTATAAGACAGACAGCGGACAATATGGGGCTGACGCGATCCAGCTTCGCTCCTTGTCGGATCTTCTCCAATTCCGGATTTATGGCGCCTTTGACGCAGGGGAAATTCTGGAATCCGTTGTTTTAAAGGCCGGAGGCAAAAGCACGACGGTGACGCTGGAGACGCCCTTTGCCTTGACGGGTCGGACGGCGGAAGACGGCGCCCGGATCTATATGACTTGGGCTTCCGGCGCTTCTTGCGTGGTGGAATCCATCGAGGTGAACACAGATAAAAATAGATACACGCAAGAACGCACGGATGCGCTTCCCGAACAATCCTCCCGCAGCATCACGCATTTTGTCCGTTTCGACCTGGACCTCTCCGCTTTTGTCCGTACCTCCAAAGAGATTGATCCGCAAGGCAGCGGGACGGAAAGCGACCCGTATATGATTCGTACGGCGGAGCAATGGAACGACCGGGCTGCGGCGGCTGTGGAAGACGCCACCGGTGCTTTGAATGCCGCCTGGTATGCCCTCGGGGCGGATTTGGATTTTTCTACGGTCACGCCTCTTTCCTTCGGTATCTCGGAAAGCGCCCCGTTTAAAGGACATATGGACGGTCGAAATCACACTGTCAACGCTTTTAAAATCGTCAAAACGGACGGTACGCCGGCTTGTCCTTTTGTCCATTGCACGGATGCCTCCATCAAGAATCTTGTTTTCCAGCATCTCCTGCTCAAAACGACCGGTCCTTATTGCGGTCTGGTAGGCTATGCCTTCACGACTTCCGTGGAGGATTGTTCCCTGTCGGGGGATGTGTACAGCACGGGATATGAGAGCAGCAACCAGTTTTCTTACACGGCCGGCATCATGGGCCGTGGCAACGGAGGCCTTATCAAAGGATGCTCCTTCAAGGGCAATGTGTCCGCCGTTTACAACCAAGTGGGCGGCATCGCAGGTACGGTCGAGAATGTTCGTATCACCGGATGTGCGGTCGAACCCGGTTCCACGGTGGCCGCCAGCTACTACGCCGGGGGCATTGTCGCCAGTGCCTCGGGGGCGGAAATGGAAGTGAGTTCCTGCCGCAGTGAGGCGGAGGTCAGTTCCCGCACGAAATATGCCGGTGGCATTATTGCGCTACTGGCCGGAGGAAACGTGAGCGATTGCGTGGTCAGCGGAAAGGCCCGCGTGATGACGCAGGGCGAGGATGCCGGCGGTGTCATTGCCAAGATCCGCCCGACGGAGGATGTGTCCGTGCGCCGCTGCGCCGCTTATACGGATGTGGCCGGACAATATGATGTCGGCGGTTTCGTCGGCCTGGTTTATCCCGATGCCAAGTCGGTGACGATTACCGACTGCTGCGCGATGGGCGGAGAAATCCGTTCCAGCGGCTTCAATTCCAGTAATTATGCCCTGGTGGGCGGCTTTGTCGGTTTTGTAAAAGGAAACGGTTCCATTGTCATCGCCAATGCGGCGGCCCGTCCCGACTATGTGGCCTCGCTGGTTGAGTGTGCCGGCGGAATCGGAGGTTTCGCCGGCTACAACGGCAGCGCGAATATGCGTTTTGAGAATTGTTATACGACTGTTTCCGCTGGAGATGTCCTATACAGGAATGTGTCCGTAACCGCATCCACGCTGTCTTATTATGGCAGTTTCCTCGGACGGGGAACGAATGCGGCCACCTACCTTCACAATTCCTACGACGCCTCGTTTGTTTTTTGCAAGACGAACCCTTCGGGGACGATGACGGATTGTACGGGGCTTGCGGTCCAGGCTTTTACCGACGGAACACTGCTGGCCCGCCTGAACGACAACAAAGGATCCTATGACGCTTGGGTGGCGGGAAGCGACGGCTATCCCGTTCCCGCGACCGTTCCAGCCGATCCGAATCCCAAAGACCGTTCCAAGAAACGGGTAAGTATCATCGGAGATTCCATTTCCACCTTCTTTGGCTGGATTCAGCCGGGCGCCTCCGCCCATTATCCCAACAAGAATAATTGTGACGTGTCTTCCGTGGACCAGACTTGGTGGTATCAAGTCGTCTATCAATATATGCGCAACGCCCGGGTGGATATGAATATTTCTTTCGGCAACACGACCGTGACCCAGACGACGAACGCTTCTTCCGCTTCCGAGTATTGGTACAATCAGGATTTCTGCACCCGCTTTATCCAATATGGCGGTGTCGGCCGTCCGGATATCATCTTCATCCACGGCGGGACCAACGATTATTTGCACAACACCGGCGAACTGCTTGCGGACGGCTATGCGATGCGGGGGGAGACCTATCCGAGCGACGCGGAGTTCAACGCGCTGTTCACCCAGGTGGATGCGACGACCAGTATTTCCTCCGCTGAAGCGCTTCCATTCAATACCTTCTGCTCCGCTTATCTGAAACTGATGCAGATGGTCAAGCTGCGTTATCCTTCCGCCAAGGTGGTTTGTATCATCGGAGACAATGTCTCTGTGGGGATGCAGAAGTCCATGCAGAAAATCGCGGTCCATTACGGGGCGAAAGTCGTGGATTTTCTGGCGGTCAACGGATTTAAGGACAAGGTCTATATGACCAAATACGATGATTTGCTCATCCACCCGGATGCCAATGGGATGGCTTTTATGTCCCGAAAGATTTATACCGAGCTGGGAACCTGGCTCGAACAATAGCATATTGAACAATTGTGATATGGTAAAGAAAAGTTTTTATGTGTCACCCCTCATCGAATGGGAAAGCCCGCAGGACGAGGCCGGTGTGTTGTGTCAAAGCCCGCAGTCGTCCGGCGACCTGGGCGATATCACCATTGGAGGTGAAGAGGGTGAAGATGACGGATGGTTAAATTAGAAGGAAATGACGATGAAAACGATGAAGCAAAATGGACTTGTATGGGGGTGCCTGCTTTCTGCAACCCTGTTCTTCTCCTGCACTAAAGCGGAAGAAGCCGACAACCAGAACCAGATTGAGGACAAGAAGCCCTCGGTCTGGACAGACGAGGAACTCAAGCCCCGGGAAGGGGAGGTGACAGAGGACGGACAGCCTGTCGTGATGGCCTTCGGAGCCACGGTGGATTATACGCAGCCGCAACCACAAAAGACAGAAGACGCGGAGCCTCAGTCGCAAGAAGAGGATGAAATCGATTATGGCGCGCTCGAAGAGCAGCAGGCGCTGTCCGGTAAGGAAGAAACCAAGTCCCATTTGGGGACTTTGGTGATAGATGGAGACGAAAAGTACTATCCCAACTTGTGGAGCGTTGGAGACTGCGTGAACATCAACGGAGAGAGCACCAACACCTTGCAGGAAGGGAATATCACCAATGAGGGCAAGCGGGCCCGTTTCCCGATGGCCAAATGGGTGGAAAAATACGGAGATTCTTATTACGTGGGCTATCCGTATTCCGCCTTCGATTTCTCCGAAGGAACGGCCACGGTCACTCTTCCGGCCACGCAGTCCTATGTCTCGGGCACCTATGACCCCGCCGCTTTCATTATGCTGGGCAAGAGCGCGGAAGAAGCCTTGGTTTTCTATCCGAAGGTGGCGCCCTTCCGCATCACCATCCCGGGTACTTATTCCTCCACCATCAAGAAAGTGCGTTTGGAATCGGTCAATGGAGAACCGATGAGCGGCACCTTCTCGACAGATTATAACAATGCTTCCGCGACGTTCACGGCGGTCTCGCCGAACGATTATGTGGAAATGAACACGCCGAACATTGCTTTCGGATCGACGGTGTTCTTTGTGCTGCCGGCGAAGACCTATGCGCGCGGTATCCGCATCCGTGTTACGACGGCGGACAACAAAGAAATGGTCTTTTCCAATACCAAGAGCATCACGATATCGGTGGGAAGTATGACCGCGCTGACCTCTCCAAATTATGCGCCGACGGTGGCCCAGACGACCCCGACCTTGGCGGAAATCACGCCCTCATCCTTCTATGTGCAGTGGGCCAGCGGACAATCGGCCAACGATTATGCCAAGCGTTGGGAGATACGGGTCTATACCAATTCCGAGTGTTCGGGCGATCCGCTCCGCACTATCAATATCTATCCCAAGCCGGATTGCTGGCCTACCAGTACGACTCCTTTGCGTTTTGTCGTCGGCCGGATGGACCCGGGCGCGACCTATTATGTCAAGGTCAAAGATGTGGGGAATGACAATGAAAACAGTACGCCCGCGTCCATCACATTATCATCCGCTCCGAATCCAGTGACGATGCCGGCCTCCAATATTGCGGAAACCGGGATTGTGCTCCACGAGGATTTCAGCGAGATAGGCTGGAGTTCCTCCTATTACAATGATATCGAGGCATGCGGATTCTATCCGACTGCATCCAGAGGCGCGAACAACATTTCTCAACGGCCCTTCACTCACTTGACGACGACTGATAATTCGACCTTTCATGCCAATGCCGATCTTTACGGCTTTTCTTATGACCGTGTGAATACGGCGTACGAAAACAGCCGTTTGGCCCAATGGCTGTATAGCGGGTATAATTACTTCCGGCCCGGCTACATCAAGATGGGAATAGAAAATAAAAGGGGATATTTGTTTACGCCGGCCATTCCCTTGGCCTCCGGCAAATCGGCGATTGTCAAAGTGACTGTCAAGGCCGCGAAGTATAACGACAATTCCAGCGACACCTGGGCTTTGGCTGTCGTCAACGGGGTGGTTCCAGCCGGTGATACGGATCATAACAAGCGTCTGGCGAGCAGTTATACCTGGCCCAGTACGACCGATGCCTCTCTTTACAGGACCTTGACTTTTGACAGTAAGGAGTGGACGGAGCAGACGGTCGAGGGACTGTATATGACCAATGGCGACCGCTTGATTTTCGGCTTGCCCGACGGAGCCGCCTTTACTTCAGAGCAGGCTCGTCTCAATCTGGCGGCCGTCACTATCGAAGTGACTGAATTGACGGATGATATGATTATTCGCGACGCCACCTCGCTGGATGCCTTCAAGGGAGCCATCGCGACCGCAGTCGCCGCCAGTGAGAGCACAGATGATATCACCGGCCGCGTCGTCGCGGATTTCAGCGCCGCTTCCATCGCTTCTTCCTGGACGCCCATCGACGGCTATACCGGTACGCTGGAAGGAAACGACCACACCATTTCCGGCTTGACGAAGCCATTCTTCGGCGATCTGGAGGGAACGGTGAAGAACCTGACGCTCAATTCGACCCTGAATTATACTACCGACACGGGCACGCTCGACGGTTTGGGGATTTTCGCCCAATATCTCAACGGCACGATGAGCGATTGTGTCTCCAAAGGTAGCGTGACTTTCCAGCCTTCCGCCGCCATCACGAACGCCACCCGCCACATCGGGGGTATGGTGGGCTGTGTGGATAGCGGCAGCATGACGCGATGCACCAACCAGGCCACGGTCTCTTTTCCGCATAATAGCCAGACCAATGATATGATTATCAATGTGGGAGGAACCGTCGGTACCATCGATAGTTCCACGGCTTGCTCTTATGTCCACAACGAAGGGACGCTATCTGTCGGCGTCATCAATTCAACGTCAACCTCGCGTGTAGGACGGATCGGTGGAGTTGTCGGTTATGTGACCAACAGCGCGACGGGAATATCCAACTTTACCAACAGCGGCGCCCTGAACTTTACGGGTACCGTGCACGGGGCCTTGTATATAGGCGGCGTGGTGGGCTACACCAAACAAGCGGTGACCTCTTGCCAGAATAGCGCGGTTATTACGTCGGCCGGATCGATGGATGATAGTTCTAACTCAAACAAGGTGTACCGGATGACCGGCGGTATCGCGGGTTATGTGGATGCCAATGTCGCGATGACGAGCAATGTCAATACCTCCACGGGTACCGTTGCCTATTCGGGTTCTTCCTCTGGTTATAGTTTGGTAGGCGGCATCGTCGGATATTCCAATGGTGTCATCAGCGGCGGCAGCAATTCCGCAGCGGTTTCTTATACCGGGTCTGCGTCTAATTCGGTCTGTCTGGCCGGCATCGTTGGCAGGACACCCACAGCAAAGACAGGTACACGCATCGATAATGTGACCAATAATGGTAATATTACCTTGAATACAGCCGTCTCGCATTCCGGCATCCGGGTGTTTATGGGGGGCGTATCGGCCCATCAGCAGAGCGGCGACATTCTGGCCCATAATACCGGTTCTCTCACTGTGACGCGGATGACTTGTACGGGATTGACGCTGGGCGGCATCGTTGCCGAGACCTATGGCGCCATCAAGTCTGGTTCGGACAACGCTGCGACGGGCGACATTTCTGTCGGAGGACTATCATCCGGAAGTACGACCTATGTGGCCGGTCTGGCCGGCTATGTCCACGATGGAGGGGATGTCCAGGGAAGCAATGCCGGCGACGTGACCCTGGTTTCTGGTTCTTCTATTTCCAACAATCCCCTGTATGTGGCTGGTCTGGTCGGCTATATGTCAGGAACGGGCAATGCGATTCTATCCAGTTTCAACACGGGAGCCATCTCCAATGCGGCGACTACGACAAGCAGCAAAGATATCTCCATCGGAGGACTGGCCGGTTTTTCGGCATGTGCCATTACTTCCTCCTACAATGACGGTACGGTGACCAACAGCGGCGCATCCGGCGCCGATGTCTGTCTGGGCGGCGTGGTCGGCAATGGACGCGGCATCACGTTGAAGGACTGCCACAATCTGAAAGCGGTCTCCAATTCCGGTGGCGGCAACTCCCTCTTTATTGGCGGACTTACCGGCTATTCCAATGGCTGTACCTATGATACGAGCGGCGCCAATGTTTGCTACAATACCGGCGCGGTCTCCAATTCGGGAACGGGAACAAGCGGAAACTTCGATCTCAGCGGGGAATCTGCCGTCTATCCTTGCGTCAGTATGGGCGGACTGATCGGGGCTGCCGTCGGAGCCAATGACCTGGATGGCTCGAGTTCGAAATACAACTACAACAACGGCTCTGTTTCGGAATCTTCCGCATCTACGCACGTAGCCATCAGCGGCATCTGCGGGTGTTGCGACAACCTTTCCACGGACTTCTCCTATGTGCGTAACAATGCCGATGGCGATATTTCCATCTCTTCCGGAAGTTATGCCCAGTTGCATGTGGGAGGTGTTCTTGGAACGGGTGTTTCGGCGACGGTCGATTATACTCGGAATGCCGGGAACATCACGTTCTCGGGGGTTACCATCGACGAGGATGGTCAGCTCTGTACGACACCGAGACCAAGACCATCCAATACTGCCACAACACAGGCCAGATTACGACGGCCGGGCATACCTGGGGCAGCACCAAGGATTTGATGCCTACTATATATGCTTGTTCCTGGTCCTATATCGGCGGCATTTGCGGCGGCGCGGAAAGCAGCAATAGCGGGAAAACCTATCAGTACTGTTCTTGCTATTATAGCGGCACTTATATGATTGATATCTATTCTCCGCTCAAGTTCCGCATCGGCGGCATTACATCCGTCAGTACGATTGCTCCTCATGACTGTACCGTATTGGGCGGCATCCGCTACAAGAGAAATCCGTCTTTGTTTCAAGAAGAAGGCAAATCAGCTGGAACCGCTGGAAATGGATATGTGGGTGGCATTGTAGGGGACTGCAATGTAAGTTCCTTCTCCAACTTGTATTATAAAGGCACGATGGATACCAACTCTTCCGATCCTTCGGCCAAGGATGGCGGTATTGTGGGATACCAGAGTGGCAGCGGCAACAAGTCCTTCACGAATTGTTGCGTTGGCGGTTCGCTCTACAGTACCAATTCTGGTGACAACATGGCTAAGTTGTTTTCTCAGGGTACAAACAATTCCGGGAGAAAATATACTTTCCCTGATTGCGTGGTTGAGACAGGAACGGTCAGGCGAGGGAGCACCAGCACAACGGTCAACAGTTCGTCGGATGTGACCATTGACCTTTGTACAGGCGTCAATTGCACGTTGCAATCCGGTGGCTCCCTTCCTTCCGTAGGTTCCATCACCTGGCCGACCATTCCGTACTAGAATTGGTGAGAACCAATAAGGAGAACAAAATTTTTTCTAAATTTACGGTCTCAAAATTGAACCTATGAAAAAATTGAAACTTGGACTCTTCCCCAAAGTGCTCATCGCCATTACGTTCGGTGCCTTGCTGGGCTTGGTGATGCCGGATGTGGGTGTGCGTATCTTCAAGACTTTCAATGTCCTTTTTGCCCAGTTGCTGAAATTCATCGTTCCGCTGCTGGTGCTGGGACTGGTCACGCCCGCGATTTCCAATCTGGGGAAGGGGGCCGGCAAGATGCTGCTGACGGTCATCGTCATCTCCTATGTCTCGACCATCTGTTCCGGTTTTTTCGCGTTCGGCAGCGCCAGTTGGCTGTTCCCGAGAATCCTCGAAGTGGGCAGCCTGTCCACGGACGCGGCGGCGGCCAAGGTGTTCGAGCCTTATATCAACTTGCGTATCCCGCCTTTATGCGATATCCTGACGGCCCTCTGCCTGTCCTTTATGATCGGCGTGTGCTGTATTTATATCAAAGGTACGGCGCTCAAGACTTGGTTCGAGGAATTCGGAGCCGTCGTCAAACTGACCATCGAGAAGGCCATCATTCCTTTGCTGCCTTTCTACATTTTCACGATGATGTGCGAAATGTCGGCGGCGGGGAAGTTGGCCGCCGTGATGGGAACGGGGGTCAAGGTGATTGTCACGGGTGTCATCGTCTCCATTCTCTACCTGATCGTCCAGTATGTCATCGCCGGCGCGATTGCCCGGAAGAACCCTTTCAAATGCTTGTGGAATATGCTCCCGGCCTATCTGACGGGCTTTTCCATCTGCTCTTCCTCCGCGGTCATTCCGGTCACGCTCGAATGCACGCTTAAGAACGGTGTGTCGGAAGAAACGGGCAATTTTGTCGTTCCTTTGTGCTCGACCGTACATATGTGCGGTTCTACCATCAAACTGGCGGTGACGGCGACGGCGGTCGCCTATGTCACGGGAATGCCGCTGTCCTTCGCGCTCTTCGCCAACTTCGTGCTGATGCAGGGGATTGCCGCCGTGGCGGCCCCCGGCGTGATGAGCGGCGTGCTGATGGCTTCCGTCGGTCTGCTGGAGTCCATACTGGGATTCTCGCCCGAAATGACCGCTCTCGTGATGACCATCTACCTGGCCCTCGACGGTTACGGTCCTGCCTGCAATGTCACCGGTGACGGCGGCATCGCCTTGATTATAGACAAACTCTTCCGTCCCTCCCGGAAATAATGCTGATTTGTAGAAGAAGATAAATATGGATGCTGTTACGAAGAAACGATATGTCAGATTGCAATGGCGTACCCTCATCATTTTGATGATCGGTTATGTCTGTTATTATTTCCTGCGGAAGAATTTCAGTGCGGCCATCCCCGCGATGGAGGCGACGCTCGGTTTTTCCAAAGTGCAGTTGGGCTTGTTCCTGACGCTTAACGGTATTGTCTATGGCTTGTCCCGTATGGTCAACGGATTGTTGGCAGACCGCTATTCCAAACGTCTGCTGATGGGAACCGGCCTGCTGTTGTCCTGCGTTATCAATCTGGCCATCTGTTTCTCGCCTTCTTTGAACGGGCTTTTCCACCTGTTGGATGGGGAGGGGAAAGCGACCCTGGGGTTGGTTTATCTGATTGGTTCACTTTGGGTACTCAACGGCTATGTTCATGGAATGGGTTATCCTCCTTGTTCCTCGTTGATGGCGCATTGGTTCCGGCCTTCCGAACTGGCGACAAAGCAAAGCATCTGGAATGCGTCCCACTCCATCGGCGCCGGAGCCGTCATTGCTCTTTGTGGCTGGCTCTTGTCTCGTTTCGGTTATGGTGCCTGGAATCTCTGCTTCATTGTTCCGGCAGTCATTTCCTTCGCCGGCTCCATCCTGCTCTTTACGACCTTGCGGGATGATCCTTCCGCATACGGCCTTCCTCCGGTGGAGGAATTCGAAAGGGAGTCCGTGGCAGGCGATCGGGATGAAGTTCATTCCGCTGAGTCCGTCAGCTCCGATACCGAGGGACAGTTGACAGGGGAGCATTATAAGAAATTCATTACCCAGATGGTTTTTCGCAACCCCGTTATCTGGGGTATCTCCGTCTCCAATTTCTGCGTCTATGTCATCCGCTTTACCATTTTGGAATGGGGAACTTCCTTCTTGACACAATACAAAGGACTGGATATCGCTCTGGCGGCCTCTATCGTGGCGGCCTCCGAACTGATTGGCGGCGTGCTGGGAACCATCGCTTCCGGTTGGCTGACCGATCGCTTCTTCCAGTCTAAGACGCTACGGACGAGCGCCCTTTTTATTCTCGGCGCTACCTTGAGTTTTGCCGGTTTCTGGCTCGTTCCGCTCGGTGCTCCCTGGATTTGGAGTGCTATTCTTATTGTGGCTTCGGCATTTTTTATCTATGGGCCTCAGGCCTTGCTGGGCATCAGTTGCTCGCAGTATGCCACCAAACGGGCCGCCGGCTCGGCCAACGGCGTCTGCGGCATCTTCGGTTATGCCGCTACCGTTATCTCCGGTATCGGTTTCGGATGGCTTGCCGAGCGTCCGGGAATGGGATGGAATGCTGTCTTTATCGTAGCGATTGCCTTCGGCTTCATCGGGGCCGCTATCCTGTTCTCCTATTGGAAAGCGCCCGCCAACGGCTACGAAAAAGCCCGTCAGTTTCTACAGAAATAGACCCTGGGACTACTTGTATTCGTCCCAGGTCTTGATGCCGATCTTGTCGATGGGCACGGTGCAGAAGGCTTTGATGAAGGCGGAGGCCAGACGGCTGTTGGTGAACAGCGGCACATTGAAGTCAATGGCGGCGCGGCGCATCTGGTAACCGTTGGTCAATTCATTGGAAGTGAAGTTCTTCGGGATGTTGATGACCATATCCACCTTGTGGTCCTTGATGAGGTCGATGGCCTTCGGGAAACGCGCGTTGGCTTCCTCGGAGGGCCAGAGGGCCTTGCGGGCCGGCACACCGTTCTCGCACAGATATTTGCAGGTGCCTTCCGTCGCATAGATGGTGTAGCCGTTCTCCGCCAGCAAGCGGCAGGCGGGGAGCAGGTCGGCTTTCTGCAGGGCGTCACCCGAGGAAATCAGCACGGAAGTCTCGGGAATGCGCTGACCGACCGCCAGCAGGGATTTCAGCAAAGCCTCCTCGACGCTGTCGCCGATGCAGCCCACTTCGCCGGTGGAGGTCATATCCACGCCCAGCACCGGGTCGGCGTGACCCAGGCGTGAGAAGGAGAACTGGGAGGCTTTCACACCCACATATTCCAAATCGAAGGCGTCGATGTCCACCGCCTCGGGATGCTCGCCCAACATACAGCGGGTGGCCAGGTCGATGAAATTGACCTTGAGCACCTTGGAGACGAAGGGGAAGGAACGGGAAGCGCGCAGGTTGCACTCGATGACCTTGATGTAGTTGTCACTGGCCAGGAACTGGATGTTGAACGGGCCGGTGATATGCAGTTCGGCGGCGATGGCCTTGGCGATGCGGCGGATGCGGGAGACGGTCTTGACATAAATCTTCTGCGGCGGGAACTGCATCGTGGCGTCACCGGAGTGGACTCCGGCGAATTCCACGTGCTCGGAAATCGCGCTCACCAGAATTTTGCCTTCGTCCGCGACGGCGTCGAATTCAATCTCCTTGCAACGCTGCATAAAGGAAGAAATCACGACAGGATGGTCTTCGGACACCTCCACGGCCAGTTCCAGGAACTTCCGCAGGTCGTCCTTGCTGTAGCACACGTTCATCGCGGCGCCCGAAAGCACATAGGAAGGACGCACCAGCACGGGGAAGCCCACCTCGTCCACGAACTTGTCCACATCGTCCATCGTGGTCAGTTCGCTCCAGCGCGGCTGGTCGATGCCCAGTTTGTCCACGACGGAGGAGAACTTGTTGCGGTCCTCGGCGCGGTCGATGTCTTCGGCGGAGGTGCCCAGCAGACGGATGCCGCTGCGCATCAGGGGCAGGGCGAGGTTGTTGGGAATCTGTCCGCCCACGCTCACGATGACGCCGTAGGGCTTCTCCATCGCGCAGATGTCCATCACCGTCTCGTAGCTCAGTTCTTCGAAATAGAGGCGGTCGCAGGTATCGTAGTCGGTGGAAACCGTTTCAGGGTTGCAGTTGATCATCACACCCTTGTAGCCTTTCTTCATCAAGGTCTGCACGGCGTTCACCCCGCACCAGTCAAACTCCACGCTGGAGCCGATGCGGTAGGCGCCGGAGCCCAGCACGATGACCGTGCAGGAGGCGTCTTCCAAAGCCGCGGGCGCAGGCTCGCTGCCGTAAGTGAGGTAGAGGTAGTTGCTCTTGCCGTGGGGGAGGGAGATGGTGTCGATTTGACGGACGGCGGGTTTGAGGCCCTGCTGCAGGCGGTATTCCCGGACCTTGGACGCGTCAATCTTGAACACGCGGGCGATCTGGACGTCGGAGAAACCTTGCTTCTTGGCTTTCTTCAGCAATTCAAAAGGAACGGCTTCCAGGCTCTTGCAGGCTTCCAACTCGCGGTAGGTCGTCTCGATGTTGGCAAGGGCGTTGATGAACCACTTGTCGATCTTGGTGAGGTCGTAGATGCGGTCGATGCTGTAGCCCGCTTCCAACGCGGCGGCCAGGGCGAACACACGGGTGTCCGTGGGGTGCGAGAGGGCGTAGTCGAGGTCTTCCACAGCGACGGGTTTGTTGCAGACAAAGCCGTTGGCGCCCTGGCCGATCATACGCAGGCCCTTCTGGATGGCTTCTTCGAAACTCTGACCGATGGCCATGATTTCGCCGACGCTCTTCATGCTGGTGCCGATTTCACGGGACACACCCCGGAACTTCGCGAGGTCCCAGCGGGGAATTTTGCAGATGATATAGTCGCAGTTGGGCTCATACCCCTTGAGGTTGCCGCCCGTGCAAGCGTTGTAAATCTCGTCCAGATCGTAGCCCAGACCGATCTTGGCGGCCACGAGGGCGAGGGGATAGCCCGTCGCTTTGGAGGCGAGGGCGGAAGAACGGCTCAGACGCGCGTTCACTTCGATGACGCGGTAGTCGCTGCCGTCGGGAGCGAAGGCGAACTGGAGGTTACATTCACCCACGATGCCGATATGGCGGACGATCTGGAAGGACAAGTCTTCCATAAACTCGATTTCCGACTGCTTGAGGCTCTGGGAAGGAGCCACCACGATGCTCTCGCCGGTGTGGATGCCGAGGGGGTCGAAGTTCTCCATATTGGCGATGATGGCCATATTGTCGGAGGCGTCGCGCACGACCTCGAACTCGATTTCCTTCCATCCTTTCAGGGATTTCTCCACCAGCACCTGCGGGGAGAAGGAGAAGGCGTTGCGGCAGATCTCATCCAATTGCTCCTGGCTGTCGCAGAATCCGGAACCCAGTCCGCCGAGGGCGTAGGCGGCGCGGATGATGACGGGATAGCCGACTTCATTCGCGGCGGCGCGGGCCTCTTCGAGGGTGGTGGCGGCGTGCGACTTGATGGTCTTGATGTTGATTTCATCCAAGCGCTCGACAAAAAGTTCGCGGTCTTCCGTGTCGATGATGGTCTTGACGGGGGTGCCGAGCACCTTCACGCCGTTCGCCTGCAGGATGCCCTTATTGTAGAGTTCGACGCCGCAGTTGAGGGCGGTCTGGCCTCCGAAAGAAAGCAGGATCCCGTCGGGCTTTTCTTTCTTGATGACTTTTTCCACGAAATAGGGGGTCACGGGCAGGAAATAGATTTTGTCCGCCACGCCCTGGGAGGTCTGGACCGTCGCAATGTTGGGGTTGATGAGCACCGTTTCGATGCCTTCTTCACGCATCGCCTTGAGGGCTTGCGAACCACTGTAGTCAAACTCACCGGCCTGACCGATTTTCAATGCGCCGGAACCCAGCAGCAGAACTTTCTGCAAACTTTTGTCTATCATAATATATTATAATGTATTTATTCAAACAATGCGGCGGCCATCTTTTCGGCGATCTTGTCGTTGCACAGGTTGCCGAGGCTGCCGAGGTGAGTGTGCCCGAGGTCGGAGGCCTTTTCTTTCTTCCCGCCATATTGGAAGCGTCCCTCGTTGACCTCGATGCCGACCTGCTTGTACGCCTCGCGGAACGGCGTGCCCGCCAGGGTGCGGCGGTTCACTTCTTCCACGGTGAACAGGTAGTTGTAGAGGGGATTGTCCAGAATATGCTCGTTCACCTCCATCGCCTCCAGCATATAGGCTGTCATATCCAGGCACTCGTGCATCAGGTCGAGGGCGGGGAAGAGGATGTCCTTGAGCAATTGGTTCTCGCGGTGGTAGCCGTGCGGCATATTGCTGCAAAGCAGGGCGATTTCATTTTCGCAGGAGAGGATGCGGTTGCATTTGCCCCGCACCATTTCCCACACATCCGGATTCTTCTTGTGCGGCATAATGCTCGAACCCGTCGTCAGCGCGTCGGGGAAGTGGATGAATCCGTAGTTGGGGCACATATACATACAGCAGTCGGCCGCGAATTTGTTGAGGGTGAGGGCGATGCTGCCGATGGCCGAAGCCACCGATTTCTCGCTCTTGCCCCGGCTGAGTTGGGCGGCGACGCTGTTGTAGTCAGGGGCGGCGAAGCCCAGCAGTTTCGTCGTGAGTTCCCGGTCGAGCGGGAAGGAATTGCCGTAGCCGGCCGCCGAGCCGAGGGGGTTCTGGTTGACCACCTTGAAGGCTCCGCCGAGCATATACATATCGTTGACCAGGCATTCGGCATAGGCGCCCAGCCACATACCGAAGGAAGACGGCATCGCGACCTGCCCGTGGGTGTAGCCCGGCAGCAGCACCTCTTTGTACTGCTCGCTCTTGTTTTGGAGCAGGCGGAACAGGGCCAGTACCTCGTCCCGGAGGGCGCGCAGTTCATCCCGCAGGTACAACTTGACATCGACCAGCACCTGGTCGTTGCGGCTGCGTCCGGAATGAATCTTTTTGCCGAGGTCGCCGAACTTGCGGGTGAGCAGCAATTCGACCTGGGAGTGGATGTCTTCCACATCCTCTTCCAGCACGAAAGTGCCCGCGTCGATGCTGGCCGCGATTTCGTCCAGTCCGCCCAGCAGGATGTCAAGTTCCTCCTTTGTGAGCAGGCCGATGCGCTCCAGCATCGTGATGTGGGCTTTCGAGCCCTGCACATCGTAGGGCGCGAGCCTCAGGTCGAGGATGCGGTCGTTGCCGACCGTGAAGTTTTCCACCTTGTCGGTGGCGGCGGTGCCTTTATTCCAAAGAGTTGCCATAAAATGTTTCAATAAAGCGAATGTAGAGGCCGATGGCTTCTTCGATTTCGGATACCTTTATATATTCGTCCGCGTGATGGGAACGGGCCGAGTCTCCGGGCCCCATCTTGATGCAGTCCCCGTAAATGCGGATCCAGTCCGAGGTGGTGGGGGAGGAGAAGGTCTCCAGCCCCAGCGCCTGCGCCGTTTTCAGCAAAGGAGAGCCGGCGGGGGTGGCGGATGATTTGTTCTTGAGGTTGCGGGCCTTGAGCGTGCTGTTCGGACAAACGGCCTGCAGCATCGCCAGGATTTCCGCATTGTCGTACTGCTCCGTCGGGCGGATGTCCACCACATAGTGGCAGGTGTCGGGAATCACATTGTGCGCCGTGCCCGCTTCCAGTTGCGTGACATTGAGCCGAACGCCGCCCATAATGGGGGAGACGCGGTCGAACTGGAAGTTCCGGAGCGTTTGGATGTCGTCCAATGCCCTGTAGAGCGCGTTCACCCCTTCGCCCCGGGCCGCGTGGCCGGCGACGCCGGCCGCTGTTCCATCCAGGACCAGCAGACCTCGTTCCGAGGTCGCGGCCCGCATACCGGTCGGTTCGCCCACAATCACCCAGTCGGGCAGGGGAAAGTCGGGGGAATTCCGCAGGAACCCGTCCGTGAAGAGATATTGCGTCCCGTCCGGACCCGAACGCTCTTCCTCCCGCGAGAGAATGAGCATCAGGTTGATGGGCATTTCCTTTTTATAGAAGTGGGCGAAAGTCGCGATCATCGAAACCACGCTGCCTCCGTCGTCGTTGGAACCCAGTCCCCAGATGGTGTCTTCGTCGTTGCCGGCGTCGTGCGGGTCGCGGGTATAGGAGGCGGCGGGAGGAACGGTGTCCATATGCGCGTCCATCGCCAGGGTTTTCTTTTTCGGGTCGAATTTTTCGTTGACCGCCAGAATGTTGCCGTTTACGACAGCGTGCCGGATGCCTTCCTGCGTAAGGAAACTATCAATAAGAAAACACACCGCTTCCTCTTCGAACGAAAGGGACGGTGTGGCAATCATGTTCCGCAGCAACTGCAAGTATTTCTGGTAGTCCGTATGCATATCAGCCCAATGTTATGACGGTTCCACTTTCTTCTAAAAGCCCCTGTGAAGACCGGATGACCACCCGTTGCGCGCCTTCCCGAAGGGCCTTGAACGCGTTTTCCAGTTTGGGCAGCATCCCTTCGTCCACGATGCCTTGCTCCTTGAGCGTCTGGTAATAGGCGAGGTCGATGTGGGGTATGACGCTGTCGTCGTCATTCTTGTCCATCAATACGCCGTTCTTCTCAAAACACAGCAGCAGTTCCGCCCGCAGCGCGATGGCTACGGAAGAAGCGATGGTGTCCGCGTTGGTGTTGAGCAGATTCCCTTTTCCGTCGTGGTTGATGGCGCAGAAAACAGGGGTGAGACCCATATCCAGCAGATTTTGCACCCTTTCGGCGTTGACGCTTTCGCCTTTCACATCGCCCACATAGCCGTAATCGACTTTCGTCACCCCGTCGCTGAGCGTGCGGGGCGCGCGTTTGCTGGCCGTGATGACGGATGCGTCGCAACCGGACAGGCCGATGGCGTCGCAGCCGTAACCTTGCAGCAGGGCGGTGATGTGTTTGTTGCACCAGCCCGCATAGACCATTGTCACCACTTTCAAGGTTTCCTCGTCCGTGACCCGCCGTCCTTCGATTTTGACCGGCGTCTGGCCGAGGGCCTGCTGGATGGACGAAGCCATCACGCCGCCGCCGTGGACGAGAACTTTCGGTCCTTCCAAAGCCGCGAAGTCTTTGCAGAAGGTCTGCAGCATCGGCTCGTTGTCGACGACATTGCCGCCGATTTTGACGACCTTGATGGTGTTATGCAGATGGGTGACTTTCATTAATAGTTGTCTTGTAAAAGTTTCTTGATGACCGTCTGGGCGGAGACCACGCGGTTGGCGGCCTCCGGGATGACCAGCGAGGTGGGGGCCTCGATGACGTCGTCCGTGACAATCATATTGCGGCGCACCGGCAGGCAGTGCATAAAGTAGGCGTTGTTGGTGAGGGCCATCTTCTCTTTGCTCACCGTCCAGTTGCGGTCCATATTGAGCACCTTGCCATAATTGTCTCCTTCGTAGGCCGACCAGTTCTTGGCATAGACGAAATCCGCTCCTTCGAGAGCCTCGTCCTGGTTGTGCGTGACTTTGGCCTTGCCCACGAATTCGGGCGCGAGGTCGTAGCCTTCGGGATTGGCGATGACAAAATCGTAATCCGTCATATTCAGACCTTCCGCAAAAGAATTGGGCACCGCCTGGGGCAGGGCCTTGGGATGGGGCGCCCAGGTCATCACGACGATCAAGCAGGTCGCGGACGAGCTGATCTCTTACGAAAAGATCGGCTGCATCATCAACCGCGTCACCAACCCCGAACTGGTTGAGCTCACCGACAGCCCGGTGGAGATCCTCTCCGCCATCCCCGCGGACAACGCTTTCGCCGCCAACGACATCAAGGGCAAAAGCGTCATGGAACTGCCCGCGGATTCCGTCATGCTCAAGGGAGTGAAGGAAGCACTCCGCAAAATAGAAATTCTT
>CACZWF010000035.1 GCA_902784785.1 uncultured Bacteroidia bacterium | reverse complement strand
AGACGGCTTTCGAACATCTTCTGGTGAATCAGCACACTGCCCCGGCACTGGGTCGCCACCACCAGCATCACGCTCAGCAAGTCCGGCGTCAGACCCGGCCAGATGGAATCCGCAATGGTCATAATGGAGCCGTCAAGGAACGAATCTATCACATAACTGTCCAGAGCCGGAACATGGATATCATCCCCCACCACGTCGAGCTGCACGCCCAATTTGCGGAAACTGTCCGGAATGATGCCCAGATTTTCATAAGACACATTCTTGATTGTAATCTCACTTTGAGTAAGGGCCGCCATTCCGATGAAAGAACCCACCTCCAACATATCCGGAAGAATGGTGTGGTTCGCCCCGTGGAGGGAAGAAACGCCCTGGATGCGCAACAAATTGGAACCGATGCCTTCGATGTGGGCACCCATCGCCACCAATAATTTGGAAAGCTGCTGCACATAGGGTTCGCAAGCCGCATTGAAAATAGTGGTTTCACCCTTGGCCAGCACGGAAGCCATCAGGATATTGGCCGTACCTGTCACAGATGCCTCATCCAACAACATATAGGAACCCTTCAAACCATCGGCTGGAGCCTGCAAATGAAAAGCCTTGCGCGGAGCATCATACTCGTAGGAAGCCCCCAGCTTGGCAAAACCCATGATATGGGTATCCACCCTCCGGCGACCGATTTTATCCCCGCCCGGCTTGGGAAACCAGGCACGGCCGAAACGCGCCAACAGCGGACCCGCAATCATCACGCTGCCTCGCAAAGAGGCACACTTGGCAATGAATTCATCGCTGCCGATATAGGTCTCGTTCACCTCATCCGCCTGGAAAGACCAGGAACCTTTGCCCAGCCGACGCACCTTCACGCCGATGCCTTCGAGCATCAGAATCAAATTCTTGATGTCCAGAATTTCGGGAATATTGTGAACAACGACTTCCTCGGGGGTCAGCAGGACTGCACTCAAAATCTGCAACGCCTCATTCTTGGCTCCCTGGGGAGTAATTTCACCACTCAGGCGGTGGCCGCCTTCAACGATAAATGATGCCATATTCTATATACTACAAATGTTCAACTTCAGGACTCAGTTCGATGCCAAAACGGTCACGCACCGAAACGATGATTTTGTTCTCCAAACGGACAATCTCTTCCGGGAGGGCCTGTCCGGTAGCATTGACCAGCACGAGGGCCTGTTTGTCCCAGACGCCCGCATTGCCGCTCCGCTTGCCTTTCCAACCGCACTGCTCGATGAGCCAGCCGGCCGGAATCTTGATCATATCCCCCACTTCATAATGGGGAACTTTCGTATCGGCCGGAACGGAAGCACAGACTTCTTCGTATTTCGAGCGGGGAACGACAGGATTCTTGAAGAAACTGCCGGCGCTGCCCACCTTGCCGGGTTCTGGAAGTTTTTCGCGGCGGATGCGGATGATAGCGTCACGCACCTGCTGCGGGGTAAGGGATGCCCGGTCGGTATCCGAATCGGGGGCCAGTCCCAACGCAGCCCGAATATTCCCGTAATCCAGTTTGGGAGAATAGCCCTTTTGCAAGGCAAACACCACGTGAGTTACAATATAGCGACCGTCTGCGTGCTTGAAGAAGGAATCGCGGTACTCGTAAGCACAATCCGACACCTCGAAACGGACCATTTCTTCCTCCTGGGTATCATAGCAGAAGACCGTACGGATGATATCCTTGACTTCCACCCCGTATGCCCCGATATTCTGCACGGCGGAAGCCCCGACTTCGCCCGGAATGAGCGAGAGATTTTCCGCCCCCCACAAGCCCTTGGAGGCCGCCCAGGCACAGAAATCATCGAACACCACGCCCGACCCGACCGAAACCAGAACCTCATCCGAAGACTCGGACAGGACCTCGGTGAAACGGATGGCACTGTGCAGGATGGTTCCCTTGAAATCGCCGGTAAAAAGCAGGTTGCTGCCGCCTCCGATGTGCTTGACGGGCCCCACCAGTTCTTCGAAGTCCAAGTCCAGCAAGTCGGCCAGCGAGTCATACTCATAGAAGTAGCGCGCCGTCACCTTCATCCCGAAGGTATTCAGCTTGCTCAGGTCTTTGCTATATTCTTTTTTCAGCATATCAACCGATTTGTGCGCCGTTGACTACCGTCTCTTCCGGGGTGACAAAACGCATCTTGCCGTCCCCTTGCTTGGCCATCAGGATCATACCTTTGGACTCGATGCCACGGATTACGCGGGGCTTGAGGTTGGCCAGGATGCAGATCTGGCGGCCCAGCATCTGTTCCGGGGTGTAATACTCCGCGATACCGGAGACGATGACGCGTTTGTCAATACCCGTATCGATGGTCAGTTTGAGCAATTTGTCGGTCTTGGGCACACGCTCGGCCTCCAGCACGGTGGCCGTACGGATATCCATTTTCTCGAATTCGTCAAAAGTGCATTCGTCCTTCTGCGGAGCCGCCTTGAGGGCTTCCGCCGCCTGACGGGCCTGACGGATGGCTTCCAGTTTCTGCAACTGGGCGTCGATGACCTCATCCTCGAGCTTGGTGAACAAGAGCGTCGGTTCGGCCAGAGCATGTCCTTCGGGAAGAATGGCATCACGACCCAGGTCATCCCATCGCAGCACCCGTCCGTTTGCAGCAAGCGAAGCGCCCACAGGCAGGGTATGCAAAGCGGCGCACTCCCCTTCCCGGAAGGTGTTTTCGGTCTCCTGCTCGCCCTTTCGATGGTCGAAACCGGCCTCCAGGCCTACATTCAGCATCGCACGGAGACGCTCCGCCGAGAAGGGCGTAAAGGCCTCGAACGCGATGGCGAGGTCCGCACAAATCTGCAGGCTCACATTGAGGATGGTGGCGCAGCGGTCCATATCGGTCTTGGCCACCTTCCACGGCTCGGTATCGGAAATATATTTGTTACCCACGCGGGCGATGCCGAGCGCATCTTTGAGGGCCTCGCGGAACTTGAATTCTTCGAGGTTCTTCTCCAGAGAGGCTTTCAGGGCGGGAATTTCATCGAGGGCTTCGCGGTCCATCGCCGTCAGCGTGCCGAGGGCAGGAACTTTTCCGCCGAAATACTTGTGCGCCAATACGAGGGCGCGATTGACGAAGTTACCGAAAATGGCCACCAACTCGCTGTTATTGCGGGTCTGGAGGTCTTTCCAGCTGAAATCATTGTCCTTGGTCTCGGGGGCGTTGGCCGTCAGCACATAGCGGAGCACATCTTCGCGGCCCGGCAGTTCGTCCAGATATTCGTGCGCCCACACGGCCCAGCCGCGGGAAGTGGAAATCTTGTCCCCTTCGAGGTTGAGGAATTCGTTGGCCGGCACATTGTCGGGCAGAATGTAGTCCCCGTGGGCCTTGAGCATGGACGGGAACACGATGCAGTGGAAGACGATATTGTCTTTTCCGATAAAGTGGACCAGACGGGTGGATTCGTCCTGCCACCAGGTTTTCCAACTGTTCGGAAGCAATTCCTTCGTATTGGAAATATAGCCGATAGGCGCGTCAAACCACACATAGAGCACCTTTCCTTCCGCGCCGTCCACGGGAACGGGCACGCCCCAGTCGAGGTCACGGCTCACGGCGCGGGGCTGCAGTCCGCCGTCGATCCAGCTCTTGCACTGGCCATACACATTGCTCCGCCATTCTTTGTGATCGGTCAGAATCCAGCGGCCCAGCCAGCCTTCGTACTGATCCAGGGGCAGGTACCAGTGGGAGGTCTTTTTCTTGACCAGTTCCCCGCCGGAAAGCTTGCTCTTGGGATTGATCAGTTCTTCGGGAGAAAGGGTGGCGCCGCACTTCTCGCACTGGTCACCATAAGCGTCGGGATTGCCGCAACGCGGGCAGGTACCGGTGATATAACGGTCGGCCAGGAAGGTCTTCTCCTGCACGTCATAGAACTGTTCCGTCTCCTTGGTGATGAATTTGCCTTCGTCATAGAGTTTGCGGAAAAAGTCGGAAGCCGTCTTCTCGTGCACCTTCGAAGAGGTGCGGGAATAAATATCGAAATTGATGCCCAGGCGGGCGAAAGAATCTTTGATAATCTTATGGTAGCGGTCAACGATATCTTGCGGAGTACATCCTTGTTCGCGCGCCTTGATGGTGATGGGAACGCCGTGTTCGTCCGAACCGCAGATAAACAGCACATCTTCTCCGCGCAGGCGTTTGTAACGGACATAAATGTCGGCAGGCACATACACGCCCGCCAGGTGTCCGATGTGCACCGGCCCATTGGCATACGGCAGGGCACAGGTAATCAAACTTCTCTTTTCCTTCATATATCAGTTCAAATTTTTAATTTCTTCTTTCAATTTTTTAATCTTTTCCGCAATCTTGGCGATTTCTTCCAAGGTCTGCTTCCCTTCCGCCCCTTTGAGCGCCTTGATCAGTTCATTGCGCTTTTTCTGTAAAAGAACGATGTTGTATTTGATCAGTTCCTCGGGCACATATTTGACCAACAAGGTCTGGTGGGAAGTCATCGAACTCAGCAGCGCTTCCATCGTAAGGGCGTAGCGGTCGATAATCAGTTGTTCCGCCAGTTCTGCCACTTCACGGTCGGAACCCTCCATCAGGCGCTTCTGAATGATTTCCTGGGGTTCTCCGGCATCGAACAACACCCCGTAGGCCTCGTAGCAACGCTTGATGACCGGGTCGGAAAAAGCAATCCCGTCCCCTACCAGGCAACCGTCGATGAATTCAAAGACGGAATAGGGCTCTTCGCCGGCCCGGTACAAATGCGAGGTGATGGGGAAATGCATCAGGTCGCGGCCGTATTTGAGGACATAGGACAGGATGGAACGCTCGGCGACCACCAGCTTGTCCATCCGCTTGGGGGCGGTACGACGGGAGGGATTCCCGGTCGAGCCGGGAATGACGGAGGTGGGGTCACCCGGATAAGAGGTGGGGTCACCCGAATAAGAAGACGGATCATCGGGATCGGGAGGAAGCGGAGCATTGGAATTCTGGCGTTCCCGCTGTTTCTGCTCCTCCAAACGCATCCGCTGGATAACCGTCAGCATACGGGCCCGCAGTATATCTTCCCCTATGACGAACTTCTTGGCGCATTCCTGGAGATAGACGCTCTGCTTGACCGGATCGGGAATACAAGCGATGGTGTCCGCAATCTCGTTGATCAGGTCGGCCCGCCGGATAGGATCGTCCGCCGCCTGCTGCGAAAGCAAGGCCGTACGATAGGTGATAAAATCCTGCTCGTTCTCATCAATGAAGGCCTGCACCTGCTCCAGGCTGTTCCTGCGGCAGAAATCATCGGGATCCTGACCGCCCGGCAGCAACACCAGGCGAACATTGAGTCCTTCCTGCAAAACCAGCTTGATGGCCTTGACCGCCGCCTTGATGCCGGCTCCGTCGCCGTCGTACATCACGGTCACGGTCCCGTTCTCGCCGGTAAAGCGTTTGATGATCTGCACCTGCCCGCTCGTAAGGGCGGTTCCGCAGGAAGCCACCGTATTGAGTATCCCCTTCTGGTGCATCGAAATGACATCCAGGTTGCCTTCCACCAGGAAGCATTTTTTCTGCTTGGCGATTTCGCTCTTGGCGAAGTAAATGCCGAACAGGGCTTTTTCCTTGCTATAAAGGGGCGTGGTCGGGGAATTGACATATTTGGCCTTGTTCTCCGCATGGAGGGTCCGGCAGCTGAACGCAATCACCCGCCCGCTGACGGAATGGATCGGGAAAACTACGCGGTCGTGAAAACGGTCGTACACCTTCCCGTCCTCGAGTTTGATGAGCACGCCGCATTCGACCAGATATTCTTCCTTATGACCTTTGGCCGTCGCTTCGCGAAGGAGTGCAAAACGGTCCGATGGGCTCCAGCCCAGCCCGTAACGGCGGATGGTATCTTCTTCCAGGCCCCGGGATTTGAAATAGGCCATGCCGATATCCCGTCCTTCCCCCGCCTTGAGCTGCTCTGCATAATAGTTCGCGGCAAACTCATTGGCAATCATCAGGCTCTCGGTGCGTTGGCGCTGCGCCAGTTCTTCCGCCGTTTCCTCTTTTTCCTTGACTTCGATATGATATTTCTTGCCGAGGTATTTCATCGCCTCGACGAAACTCATATTCTCGTGTTTCATCAGGAAACTGACCGCCGTCCCGCTTTCCCCGCAGCCGAAACATTTGAAAATCCCCTTCGAAGGCGTGACGACGAACGAGGGGGTTTTCTCATTATGGAAGGGGCAGCAAGCCATATAGCTGGCCCCGCGTCGGGTCAGGCTCACGAAGTCTCCAATGACCTCCTCGATGCGGATGGCATCTTGGATTTTGGTTATGGTATCGGACGGAATCATGCTCAGTTGGCTACCTCACATAAGAATTTCAGACGGATAAGACGGAGCTGGTCTTCATCCAGATCGGGGAAAGCCTCCATTGCGGCATCGATATCGTCCGAATCAGACTCTTCCTTGAACCAGTCGCACACCTCTTCCACCGTTTCCTCGTCAAAATTATCATCCACATAGTTGATCAGCCGACGCAGCACCATTCCGCCCCGCACGATGGTCTCCAATTCGGTGAGCAATTCGGACATCTCCATGCCCTTGGCTTCGGCGATATCCACCAGGTCCACCCCTTTGTCGACAGACTGGACGATATATAGTTTCAGGTCGGAAGACTTGGGCGGCGTCTTGACGCGGAATGCTTCCGGACGCTCGATCTCATTCTCCTCGACATATTTGGCAATCAACTTGATGAAAGGTTCGCCATATTTGCTCGCTTTGCCCAAACCGACGCCGCTGCAATTTTCCGCCAATTCCTTGATGGTGACGGGATACATGATGGACATATCCTCCAGCGAGGGGTCCGTAAACAAAATCCACGGCTGCAAGCCCAGTTTATGGGCCATATCGCGGCGCAAATCTTTCAGCATCGACAGCAGCACCTGGTCGCCGCCACCGCCCGCTCCGTTTTGCGGAGGAACGGGATCGTCGTCATCGTCCACCCCTTCTGCGAAAGTCCGCTCCGCGGTCAGCATAATGGTCTGGGGATGTTCAAGGAACGCCCGCCCTTCTTCCGTCAGGGACATCAGGCCGTACGTTTCTATATCCTTATATAAGTAATGATGGATCAAGGCCTGATGAATGATCTCTCCCCAGAACTTGACCGTATGGTCGCGGCCCGCCCCGAAAAGTTCCAGATTCTCGTGATGATAGGACAGCACCATGGCGTTCTTGACCCCGGCGAGAATATTCGCCAGGTGTTCGGTCTTGAAATGCTCCTTCAGAGAAGCCACCAGTTCGAGCACCAGCGACATTTCCTCCTTTCCGTCGAAGGTCTGTTTGGGATGCAGGCAGTTGTCGCAGTTGCCGCAGTTTTCTTCGGGATAATCCTCGCCGAAATAGTTGAGCAACAATTTCCTTCGACAGCAATTGGACTCCGCATAGGCGACCGTCTCCACCAGGATATGGCGTCCGATTTCCTGTTCGGCCACCGGCTTGCCCTGCATGAATTTCTCCAGTTTGCGTATATCCTTATAACTATAAAAGGCGATACAGCTGCCCTCCCGGCCATCACGACCGGCACGTCCGGTCTCCTGGTAATAGCCTTCGAGACTCTTGGGAATATCATAATGGATGACAAAGCGCACATCCGGCTTGTCGATCCCCATTCCGAACGCAATCGTCGCCACGATGACATTGATTTCCTCCGAAAGGAATTTATCCTGGTTCTCCGCACGGACCTTGGCATCCAATCCCGCATGATAGGGAGCCGCCTTGATGCCGTTGATGACCAGTTGCTGCGAGAGCGACTCCACTTTGTTGCGGCTCAGACAGTATATAATGCCGGATTTGCCGGGATTCTGCTTGATATAGCGGATGATCTCACGCTCCGGGTCGGTCTTTTCCCGAATCTCGTAGTACAAGTTGGGCCGGTTGAAAGAGGATTTGAACACGGCGGCCTGCGGAATACCCAGATTGCGCTGGATATCGCTCTGCACCTTAGGCGTGGCGGTGGCAGTCAACGCGATGATGGGCGCCCGGCCGATGTGGTCGATCATTTCCCGGATCTTGCGGTATTCCGGACGGAAATCATGCCCCCATTCAGAAATACAATGCGCCTCATCCACCGCATAGAAGGAAATCTTGATGCGGCTCAACAGCTCCGCCGTCTCTTCTTTGGCCAGCGACTCGGGAGCCACATACAGCAATTTGGTTTTGCCGGAGAGCAGGTTGTCCTGCACGAGCGTAGCCTGCGCCTTGTCCAGGGAGGAATTCAGGAAACAGGCTATCCCCTCCTGCCCGTCGACAAAACCCCGGATGGCATCCACCTGGTTTTTCATCAAGGCGATCAGCGGGGAAATGACGATGGCCGTGCCCGGCATCAAAAGGGCGGGCAACTGGTAACACAGAGACTTGCCGCCGCCGGTAGGCATCAGCACAAAAGTGTCACCGCCTGCAAGGAGGTGACGGATGATTTTCTCCTGGTCCCCTTTGAAAGCGTCAAAGCCGAAAACATTTTTCAGCGCGGAATAGATTCCCAAATCGTCCACGGTCTGCAATTTTGTACCGAAGATACAACTTTTTTCGTTATTCGCAAAATGATTTTGGAAAAACTAAATAAATTTGTTTTTCTCTCGGCTTACTCTTATCTTTGCAAACTTTAAAATTTGTGTCAAAACAATAATTTTTTTAAAAATACATTATGAAAGCTATCAAATTTATCGCTGCCTCACTCGCAGTACTCGTGTTGCTCGCTTCTTGCAACACCAAGAAAGATCCCAAAGTGGACGCCGAACTCCCTTCCCAGGAATTGGTTGATTCGATGAGCTACCTGCTCGGTATCAACTTCGGTTACATCATCAAAGCCAACGGTTTCGGAGAGAACCTCAACTACGCCGAAATCAAGAAAGGCATGTTGGATTTCATCCACTCCAAAGGCAATATGCGGGATGAGAACTTCAACGAACAATTCAAGATTTCTCCCGACATGATCCAGACCCTGGGCGACAAATTCCTCGGTATGATGCACAAATACAACGCCGCCGTCAACCAGGCCAAAGGCGAAGAGTTCCTGGCTGAGAAATTCAACGAAAGCGGTGTCGAGAAGAGCGAAAGCGGACTGCTTTACAAGATTATCGAGAAAGGTGACACCAGCTTGGTCGCGACTCCTAAGGACAGCGTCTGGGTCAATTACACCGGTACCCTCATCGACGGCACCGAATTCGACTCCAACAAGAACGCCGGCGAGCCCGTCATGTTCATGCCGGACAATGTCGTTCCCGGTTTCAAAGAAGGCCTCCAGTTGATCGGCCAGGGTGGCAAGATCATCCTTTACATCCCTTCCGAACTGGGTTATGGCGAATATGGCCCCCGCGGCATCGAGCCCAACTCCACCCTTATTTTCGAGGTTGAAGTGACCAAGGTCGGCAAATTTGTCGAGCCCGCTCCCGAGAAAAACGCCAAAAAGAAGAAATAGCGATGGCGCTCGAGCTCGAATGCAAGATTCTTGAAAAACTCACGGTCCAAAGCGGGACAAGCGCCCGCGGACCGTGGGCCAAACAAGATATTGTCGTCGAATACCAGGACGGACAATACACGGAAAAAGCCTGCCTGCAGGTGTTCGGCAGCGACCGCGTCAAGGAACTGGAAAGCTACCAGGTGGGCGACAAAGTCAAAGTCAGCCTGAAAATCCAGGCGCGTGAATACAACAACAAGTGGTACAATGATATCCGCATCTGGAAAATCAGCCGCATCGGCGACGAGCCCGGCAACGCGGATTATCTGAGTTCCCGTGCCCCCTATTCCCCGGAAGTGCAGAACTATTCGGCGGAAGGCATGCCGCTTAACATCGGCGCCTCCACCGGTTTCGGCGTGCACGAGGGACAGGACGTCCCCGCTCCCACCAGCGAAGACGACTTACCTTTTTAAGTGTTTGCCATGAAAAATTGGATGATTATGCTGGCTTGTACGCTGGCCTTGGGTGCTTGTTGTCAGGCACCCGCCGAAACACCCGCCGTGGTAGCCCATCGCGGCTATTGGAAATGTGAAGGAGGGGCCCAGAACTCGATTTCTTCCCTGGCCAATGCAGCCGCCATCAAGGTCTGGGGCAGTGAGTTTGACGTGTGGATGACCGCTGACGACACCCTGGTCGTCAACCACGATCCCAAATTGCACCATATTATGCTCAAGGACGCCAAGTTCGCCGATGTGAAAAACCTGGAACTGGACAACGGAGAGCTGATTTCCACCGTGGACCAGTACCTGGCCAAAGGACTGGAATTCCCCGAAATGCAGATGGTTTTCGAAATCAAGACATACAAAGACCTCAGCGACACGGCCTATGAGGCCCGCGTGGTCCCTGCCGTCGTCGAAGCCGTCAAGAAATATGGGTTGGAGAATCGCACCACCTTCATCGCGTTCAGCCTCACCCTTTGCGAGCAGATTGCCAAGCTGATGCCCGAAAACACGGTGCAGTACCTCAACGGGGACCTTTCTCCGAAGGAAGTGTACGAGCACGGCATCAACGGCATCGACTACCACTATTCCTGCTTTAAAAAGCATCCGGAATGGGTCAAGGAAGCCCACGACCTGGGCATGAGCGTCAACTGCTGGACGGTCAATTCCGCCTCCGACATCAAACAGATGATTGCGCTCGGCGTGGACCAGATCACCACCAACGAGCCTACTTTGGCACAGAAACTCATCAGCGGAAAATCTTGCTGCAGCAAAAAGAGTTGCTGCAAGTAATCCTTCGCAATGAAATGCTACCTAGGGCTGGCCTGACGGGTCAGCCCTTGTTGTTTCCCCAGACAATGCCACAGGACCACGCCGGCGGCGACCGAAACGTTCAGCGAATGTTTGGTACCGAATTGGGGGATTTCCAAAGACAGGTCACAGGCATCGACGACATCCTGCCGCACGCCATCCACCTCATTTCCGAAGATGTATGCGTAACGCCGGCCGGGCTGCGGGAGGAAGGTTTCCAACGAGAGCGAATGCACCGTCTGTTCCACCGCCACCAGGACATACCCCTCTTCTTTGAGACGCCGGACAGCCTCCAGCGTGTCTTCCACGTAGACGGAAGGCACCACCTCTTCCGCCCCCAGGGCCGTCTTCCGGATAAGCGGCGATGGGGGTACAGGCGTAATGCCGCACAACCAGACCGCATCGGCCTTGAAACAGTCCGCGCTGCGGAAAACGGAACCCACGTTGTGGGCGCTGCGGACATTGTCGAGCAACACGACCACCCCGTTTTTCGTATCGGAGTAGGCATCGGGACTTAGGCGTCCCAATTCCGTATTAAGTAGTTTTCTGTCTTTCATCGCTGCAAAATTAAACATTCGCCGCGGGAATATAAAATTTTTCAAAAAAATTGCTATCTTCGCAGATTGAATTTATTTATCACAATTATGCTCTCTACTATTCTCCAAATTGATTCCGCCGCCACCGCCGCAGCTGCCGCGCCGCAGGTGGTCGAGCAAAGCTATTCCCTGATTGAAATGTGCCTCAAAGGAGGCTGGCTGATGATTGTTTTGCTCCTGCTGTCCATCATTGCCATCTATATCTTCGGGCAGAAATTGTGGATGACCATCCGCGCCAATAAGAACAGCGCCTACTTCATGCGCGAAATCGGAGACAAGCTCCAGAGCAACAAACGCCGCAGCGCGATGGACTATTGCGACCTCGCCGGCACTCCCCTGTCCGCGACCATCAAACGCGGCATCGAGAAGCTCGACCTGAGCGACGCCGAAGTGAAAGCGGCGATGGAAGCGACCGGCAGCCACGAGATTTCCCGGCTGGAAAAAGGCCTTCCCCTGCTGGCCAGCATCGCCGGCGGCGCCCCGATGATCGGATTCCTCGGCACCGTGAGCGGTATGATCCGGGCTTTCTTCAACATGTCGAACGCCGGCAACAACGTGGATATTTCCCTGCTTTCCAGCGGTATTTATGAGGCTATGGTGACCACCGTCGGCGGTCTGGTCGTCGGTATCATCGCCTACTTCGCCTACAACTTCCTCGTGGAGCGCATCGACCGCGTGGCGGACGGCCTGGACGAGGGTATCGAAGAATTCATGGACCTTCTCCAACAAGAAACTCAAGAGCAGAAATAATATGGCGATCAAAAGAAGAAACAAAGCCAACGCGCAGTTCTCGATGTCCTCTATGACGGACATCGTGTTCCTGCTGCTGATTTTCTTCCTGGTCACCTCCACGCTCGTCAACCCCAACGCCCTCAAATTGCTGCTCCCCAAGAGCACCGGGCAAGTGGCGGCCAAGGCAACGACCAGCGTAAGCATCAAGGACTGGAAGAACGGCACCTACAGTTACCACATCAACGGCGACGAGACGCCGATTCCGTTCAGCCAGGTCGAGGACGCCTTGATCAACGAACTGATTCAAGAAGAAGATCCCACCTTCAGCATCTATGCCGACGAGACGGTTCCCGTCAAGGAAGTGGTCGCGATGATGAACATCGCCAAGCGCAATCATTACAAGGTCATTATGGCCACCTCACCCGAATAGGATGAACGAGAGAAACGACAAGCAGCGCCCGAATTCGTTCCTGGCCCAGTTGTGGGGCATAGGAGCGACCTTGCTGTTTCATATCGCCCTGTTTATGCTTGTCGGGTTCTCCTCGCTGACCTACCTGTATCCGCCCCCGGAAGAGAAGACGCTGGTCATCGAATTCGAGGAAGAAGAGGCCCCCAAGCCGGAAAAACCGCGTTACGGGACCGCCCCCAAGACCCCCAAGCCCGATCCGAAGCAGGAAGTGAAGATCGTCAAGGCCGCGGAAGCCCAGGAGAAAGGCAGCAAGCAGAACGAGGCGATGGAAAGCACGACGGGCGATGAGGGAGACGTCGAGAAATACGAACCGCCCAGAAGGCAGATCAACCGCTTGTCCCTGGCGGCCAGCGCGGACAATCAAGCGCAGAAAGACACCCTCGCCGCGCAGACGGCGTTTGAACGTTCCGACCAGTTGTCGGCCGGACACGCGGAGGGGAACAGCAAGATTGGATTGGAAGTAGGAACGCCCAGCGCCCGTCTGGAAGGACGTAATGTCCTGGGTCTGATTCCCCGTCCGGATTATAACATCCAGGAAGAAGGTATCGTGGTGGTAAGAATCGTTGTGGACCAGAACGGAAATGTGACCAAAGCCATTCCCGGCGCGACCGGTACGACAGCCACCAACACCCAGTTGTGGACGGCAGCCCGCAATGCCGCGATGAAGACGCACTTCAACCGGGACGGCAGCGCCGCAGCACTTCAAGAAGGTACGATCACTTACATTTTTAAGTTGAAATAACAGTCGTGAGACTACAATAAAAAGGCCGTGAGGCTAAAGATTATGGAAGAAAAGAAATTTTTGAGACCCCGCCGCAAGAGAGTCGATGCGCACGAGCAAGGGTCGCACAACGGCGGAGGAGAACGCAAGAGCGGTTTTCACAGAGATGAAGGCAAACGTTTTGGAGAAAAGCCGCGTTTCGGAGAAAGAAAAGGCTCCGGTCCTGCCAGGAGTTTCGGCCCCCGCAGGAGTTTTCGTCCCAATACCGCAAAAACGGACGACAGCGGCATTGCACGGATGGTCAACGAACGGAAAAAGAAATTCGGATCACCCGAACTGTCCGACAACGACAGCGCCGGCATTCCCGTCAAGGAAGTGGTCCGCCTCAACAAATTCATCGCCAACTCCGGTGTCTGTTCCCGCCGCGAAGCCGACACCCTCATTCAGGCCGGCGTCGTGACGGTCAATGGAGAAGTGGTGACCGAACTGGGTACCAAAGTCAACATCTATAAAGACGAAATCCGCTTCAACGGCGAGCGGCTCAAAGGAGAGGCGAAAGTCTATGTCATTCTGAACAAGCCCAGGGGCTATGTGACCACGATGACGGACCCGCACGCAGAGAAGACCGTCATGGAACTGCTGCGCGGCTGCCACGCCCGGGTGTTCCCCGTCGGACGGCTGGATAAGAACACGACCGGCGTGCTGATGTTCACCAACGACGGTGAAATGTCGGAGAAACTCACCCACCCGTCTTTTGAGAAAAAGAAAATCTACCAGGCCAACCTCGACCGGGACCTCCGCCAGGAGGATTTCGACCACATCCTGAAAGGAGTGGAATTGAGCGACGGGATGATTGCCGCGGATGACCTGCAGTACATCGACGCGACCGACCGCCGCAAAATCGGGATTGAGATTCATTCCGGCAAGAACCGCATCGTCCGTCGCATTTTCGAAAGTCTCGGCTATGATGTGAAGGCCCTCGACCGCGTGTATTTCGCCGGTCTGACCAAAAAGGGACTGAAACGGGGTGAATGGCGCTTCCTGACGGAAGGAGAAGTGAATATTCTAAGAATGGGAGCGTTCAAATAATGAAGCATCGCGCAGGATTTGTCAATATCATCGGGAACCCCAATGTCGGGAAATCGACCTTGATGAACGCCCTCGTCGGGGAGAAGCTGTCCATCGTGACAGCCAAGGCCCAGACGACCCGTCATCGGATCATGGGCATCATCAACGGGGAGGATTTCCAGATTGTGTTTTCCGATACGCCGGGCATCCTCAAACCCGCCTACCGCCTGCAGGAGAACATGATGAATTTCGTGGATACGGCCATCGGAGACGCGGACATCATCCTCTATGTGACGGATACGGTGGAGACGGGAGACAAGAACGAGGAGTATGTGGAGAAATTGTCACGCATTGACTGTCCGGTGATTCTGGTGCTCAACAAAATCGATATCAGCAACCAGGAAGCGGTGGCGGCCTTGATGAAACGCTGGCAGGAGCAGGTGCCCAACGCCCTCATCATCCCGGCCAGCGCCCAGGAGAAGTTCAATGTCGACAAGATTTTCGAGGCCATTCTCGAGCGGTTGCCCGAGGCCCCGGCCTGGTTCGACAAAGATACCTTCACCGACAAGAATATGCGTTTCTTCGCCTCGGAGATTATCCGGGAGAAGATTTTCCTGCTGTACGACCAGGAAATCCCCTACTGCTGCCAGGTGGAAATCGAGGAATTCCACGAGGGAAGCGAGCGCTACGATATCAGCGCCGTGATTTACGTGATGAGGGACAGCCAGAAAGGCATCCTGATAGGCAAGGGCGGAAGCGCCCTCAAGAAGATGGGCACCGCCGCCCGCATCGACATGGAGGATTTCTTCCAGACGAAGGTTTATCTCAAACTGTTCGTCAAGGTGGATCCCGACTGGCGGGAAAACAAACGGGCATTGAAACGCTTCGGCTACGAATTTTAAAAGAAAGAGTATGGCTAAAGAAGAGGATCTCGAAGAATTGGACCAGGAGTCATTGGAAGAACTGGAAGAATTGGAAGACGAACACATGTCGGACGTGCCCGAGGGTATGTACGACAAGCTGGTGGGTGAAGACGCCCGCAAATTCCGCTTGTCCGGGATGTTCAAGGAATGGTTTCTGGACTATTCATCTGAAGTAATCCTCGACCGGGCCGTGCCGCACATCGTCGACGGTCTCAAGCCGGTGCAGCGTCGCGTGCTACACGCGATGAAAGAAAACGACGACGGCACCCTGACCAAAGCGGCGACCATTGTCGGTAAGGTGATGGCCTACCACCCGCACGGCGACCAATCCATTTTCGGTTCCCTGGTGCAATTGGCTCAGAAAGACTTGCTGATTGACAAGCAAGGTAACTGGGGTAACAACATCATTACGGGCGACCCGAACGCGGCCGGTCGTTATATCGAGTGCCGGCTCTCGGAATTTGCCAAAGAGGTGGTTTTCAATAAAAAGATCACCAACTGGACCCGAAGTTACGACAACAAGGCGGACGAGCCGCTGGAATTGCCCGTACGCTTCCCTCTGCTGCTCGTACAAGGTACGGAGGGCATTGCCGTGGGTATGTCGTCACGGATTCTGCCCCACAACTTCAACGAATTGATCGATGCGTCCATCGCCATTCTGCGGAACGAGGATTTTGAGATTTTCCCCGATTTCCCGACCGGCGGTTTCATCGATTGCTCCAAATACAATCAGGGACGTCGCGGCGGCAAAGTGAAAGTGCGCGCCAAGATTGAAAAGCGCGACAAAGATGTCATCGCCATCACCGAGGTCCCCTATGGCAAGACCACCGCGTCCCTGTGCAACAGCATCATGGACGCCAACCGGAAGAAAAAGATCAAGATTGCCAAGATTGACGACCTCACCACCAAACAGGCGAACATCGTCATCAAACTTCCCAAGGACGTCTCTCCCGACAAGACCATCGATGCCTTGTACGCTTTTACGGAATGCGAGGTTTCCATTTCGGTCAACACCTGCGTCATCATCGACCACAAGCCTGAGTTTATCGGAGTGGACGAGGTATTGCGCCACAACACCTACCATACCCGCGACTTGCTGAAATGGGAGCAGGAAATCCGGCTGGCAGAATTGGCCAACGACTGGCACTACACCTCGCTGGAAAAGATTTTCTTCGAGAACGAAGTTTACAAGATTCTGGAAGACAAATCCTTCCCTTCCTGGGAGAAGCAGTTGGAGAGCATCTTCCTGCGGATGAAAGATTTCCAGCACTTGCTGAAGAAAGAAATCGTCCCCGAGGATATCGAAAAACTAGTGGAGAAGCCGGTGCGCAAGATTTCCAAGTTCGACATCAAGGCCGCGGATGAAAAGTTGGCCAAACTCGAAAAGGAAATGAAGGCGACCCAGCACAACATCACCCATATTACGGAGTTTACCATCAAGTGGTTCGAGCATATCAAGGAGAAATATGGCGCCAGCTGGTCCCGCAAGACGACGATTACCTCTTTCGAGACCATTTCCGCCGGCAAGGTGGTGTCCAACAACGCCAAGCTCTACGCCAACAAGCAGACGGGCTTTGTGGGAATGAACCTCAAACGGGACGACAACGGAGAATTCATCTGCGATTGCTCGGATTTGTCCGAAATCATCGCCATCGCCAAGGACGGGCGCTACAAAATCAGCAAGATTACCGACAAGAGTTTCTTCTTCACGGATCTGGTGTATGTGGGCGTGTTCGACCGCGGCGATACGCGTACGGTGTACAATGTCATCTACAAAGATGGCAAGACGGGCGTCAACTACGCCAAGCGTTTTGCGATTACCAGCGTGACGAAGGACAAAGAATACGACATCACGATGGGCACGCCGGGCTCGGCCATCCTCTGGCTGACGGCCAACCACAACGGCGAGGCGGGCAGCGTCAAGATTCGTTTCAAGCAGCAGAAGAAACTCAAGAAACTCATCGACGAGTACGACTTCAGCACCTTGGCCATCAAGGGACGTACTTCTCGTGGAAATATCGTCTCGAAACACACCATCCAGAGCATCCAGCTCAAGAGTCTGGGCGTTTCGACCATCAGCGGAAAGGATATCTGGTTCGACGAAGACATTCAGCGTCTGAACGAGGAGGGACACGGAAGGCATCTGGGCGCGTTCAACCCGGATGACCGCATCCTCGCCATCTTCAAGAACGGAACCTACTATACGACATCCTTCGACCTGAGCAGCAAATACCAGGGCGAATTGCTTCGTCTGGAGAAACTGGATACGGGGAAAGTGTGGACGGCCCTCTATTACGACGGCGTACTGAAACGTTTCTATGTCAAACGCTTCTCCTTCGAGGTAAGCGACAATGCGGCTGTCAGCATCGTGCCCGACACCAAAGGCTCGTATCTGGTGGATCTTTCCGACGACCTGTATCCTCGTTTCGAGGTGACGTTCGGCGGGAAATCCGCACATCGTCTGCCCGAAGTGTTCGAGGCCGAGGGCTTCATCGGAAAGAAGGGCATCACGGCCAAGGGCAAGATGGTGCATTCGCTGGATGTCAAGAGCGTGCGCTTCATCGAGCCGTTGACCCCGCCGGAACCGGAAGAGCCTGAGGTGGACGAAGATACGCCTGCGACCCCGACATCGGCCGCTGCCGGTGTTGCCGGAGCAACGGTTCCTGAGGATGACGGTGATTTCCTCCCCACCGAGATTCTTACCGGCGCAGCGGCTGCAGGTGCAGACGTTGAAGTCGTAGAAATCGAAATCGAAGACAAGGAGCCGACGTTGTTCTAAGTATTATCTGCCTCAACGCTCCTGTCGTATGATCGTCACGCTGGAAGGTTTCATGGGCTGCGGCAAGAGCAGCATCGGACGGGAGTTGGCGAAACTCACCGGCTGGGAAGCCTTCGACCTGGACTCCTATATCGTGTTTCGCCAGAGCCGCAGTATCGCGGACATTTTCGCAGCCGAAGGAGAAGCGCGTTTCCGCGAGATCGAAACGGCCTGCCTGAAAGATTTGCTGGAACAATACGAGGGAGAGAATCTGATTATCGCCCTGGGCGGCGGCGCTCCCCTGCTCAATGCGGACTTGCTCAAAGAAAAGACCTGTTGCATCTGGCTCCGGGCCACCTATGAGACCATCCTTCGCCACATCGGTTCCTCGGACCCTACGCGTCCCCTCTACAACGGCGACATCCAAGCCCGCATGGAACAACGCGCCCCCATCTACGCCTCCGCCGCCCGTCACATCATCGACGTCGACGGCCGTAACGCCCTCTCCGTCGCCCAAGAGATTTTAGAGATTATTCAAGGCTGAACTTCTGACTTGCTACTCCCGTCAGGCCCGACTTGATCGGGCCTCTGTCTGCTGAGGCTTTCGCGCGGAGAGGGTGAGATTGCAAAAGGCCTTCGCGCGCAGGGAGGCCTCTGTTTTGCGGACCGTCGCTTCGCGACCCCTCCCACTGCGCTTCGCTTGTGGGCCCCTCCCTCTTATGGTGCCGAGGGTGGCACAGGTCCGCAACTCCTGAGGCTCCCTCCGCTTCCGCAACGCGAGCGCACGCTGCCTTTCCCGTCATACCCAATCCCGTTTTGCGTGTCATACCCGGACCGGGCATCTTTTCGGGTGGCAATCCACGCTTACCCTCGTTCTAGGCATCACTATGTCATATTGATATGGACTGCCCCTGCTTTAAACTCCGGGCAGTCCACACCTATACCCCTCTAGCATACTCCCGTGGACTGCCTTCTACGAGGGTTCTGCGCCCCGATGGTCGTTTCAAACTGGCATCGGGTGCAGAGGTACGCAGTAGAAAGTATTGCACGAGGTGGCATTGCCCCGGGTATATTCCTTATTTTTTATTAAAAATATTTACTACCTTTGCGTGTTGCTGAAAGGCGACAGACATATAGAAAGCGTTTAGTTTATTCCTTACAACTGAATCTGGACAATTCATTGTGAAATGGGAATGGCGAAAGCGCTTACGCTTGCTGTAGTTTCGCTGGGCTATTCTTTGTCCTATGCTATAGCTGGAAGTGTGAGCATTTCAAAGCCTTATTCATTTCACGGCAGTCCAGAGCCCAGTTGTAGAATAAGAACTATGGGGCCCACACTTTCTTTGTTGTTATAAATAATCCGCCGGGGCCTTGCGGAATGACAGCATATACCTATGAAAGCCCTATCTACTTCTAAGGTCACAGCCTCAACCGCCATTTTCATCCTATTACTTGTCGCATTGGCGTTAAGGCCCGCCGTTAAATGGATGAGGTATTCGATTTGGACGAAGCCGGACAACGATGGAAAGCATAGTAGTCTGCAACTGGCAACTCATGAGGCGTGGAGAAAGACTCACGTGGCTCGGAAGCATAATATCCGGACACTTCCCCGGGAGGTAGCCTTGCTCGGTAGCGACGAAGATGGACACAATGTATCTTCCGGTATCATAGAAACACTGTTCGGCGGCTTGAAGGAGCGGATGTCAGGTTTTGGGAGAGAAAAAGCCTTCCCGGAAATCTTGCCGCCAAACGGGTGCGTGTATTGAGACAAATCAGCTGAAACTGTGACAAAAGTTGAAAAGTTCCTACTATTTTATGGAAAAATGTAATGTAATTAGTGCGTCTGATAATTGTAAGCACAAAAAAATGCATTGGCTGTATTATTTGCCAATAACTTTACTATTTGTCTTGATAAAATCCTATTCGACCTCTCCTCTTTATATTAATGAGGGAACGGATAGTGCAATTTTTAAGACAATGGGATTGGTTATGGCGAAAGGAGGGGTGCCATACATCGATTATTTTGACCATAAAGGTCCAGTCCTTTATTACATTAATTATCTTGGTTATTTATTAATCCCCAGCCGTGAGGGAGTATTTGTTCTTCAAGTCATATGGATGCTGTTATTATGTGTTTTATTTCATAAACTATCGTCGATCTATGTACAAGGTTTCCGTCCTTATTTGTTCACATTGGTTGTGCTGGGAATTTATTTGTTCTATTATCAAGAGGGAAATCAATGTGAAGAATGGGAATTGCCGGCGATTGTAGCATCTATATATCTTTCATTAAAACTAATCATAAGAGATTGGTACAATGATTCGAGTTTGCGGAAGACGAGCATTTATTTGGGCGTTTTGCTCGCATTTGTCTTTTATATTCGTCCCAATGACGCAGTTTCACAAGTCGGGGGAGGGATTTTAGGGCTACTTATATATTTAAAAGTATCAGGAAAGGGAATGTATATTTTTCGTTCCATTGCTTATGTGGCTCTGGGGTTTGTTTTATTTTCTCTTCCTATTATTATTTATTTTTGTTGTAAACATGCGATTGGGGAACTATGGCATGGCTTGATTTCTTTTAATTTGTTGTATTCTAGTGAGACGGGAAATTTTTTTACGGCGTTGATTCATCCAATCAGACTTCCTTTTATTTTATTAATCCCACTGGTTCTCACTTTCGTAATAACATCTCGGAAATATTGCATCCTTTATTTTTTTATACCACAGGCAATATTAGGGATGGTTCTTATCGGGGCCAACAATTATCAGCATTATTTTATCGTTCTAATGCCTTTTTTCTTGTATGCTCTTGTATTTGCGTCATTACAAAAAAAGGCTATTAGGATTGGTATTGGCGTAGCGGGTTCTCTGGTGGCACTCTCGCTATTCATTTTTATTCCTCGTTTTCGTAGTTTGCCAAATAAACTATCTTCTGGTTTCTCAGAAGGTTCTAAGATTTCAAAAGGTTATGAGGAATCTGCAAGACTGCTCTCTTTTGTTCCTCTTGAGTCACGGAATTCTATTTGGAATCTAAATCTGGGAATCGGCTATAAGCCAGATGATTATTTTCCATATGTATCCATCTTCTATCATAATGGTATTACCCCGGAAAACAGGACTTCAATGTGGAATATGAAGATGATTGATCCGTGGCTGCAAGAAGTGGATAACATTCGGCAATCGAATCCAGAATATGTGTTATGTACGCATAGATATGACAAGGTGTACTATGAGGTTTTTGAACAAGATTATGCGTATTTGGCATCAGATTATGAGCTAATTGCTAATTCTGATACTTCGATTGTTGACATGGAACTTTGGAAACGTAAAGAAGCTCTTGACGGATGGGATGCCATACAACTTCTGGAGGAGCAAGAATGAACTACGATTATCTGATAGTAGGCGGCGGGCTGTACGGAGCGACGTTCGCGCATCTGGCCCGGCAGAAGGGCAAGCGTTGCCTGGTGATTGACAAGCGTCCGCATACGGGCGGAAACATCTGGTGCGAGTCGGTGGAGGGCATCCACGTCCACCGGTATGGCGCGCATATCTTCCATACCTCGGACAAGGAGGTGTGGGACTTTGTCAACGGCTTGGTGTCGTTCAACCGCTATACCAATGCGCCCGTGGCGAACTGGAAGGGAGAGTTGTACAACCTGCCTTTCAATATGAACACTTTCAACCGGATGTGGGGTGTGATTACCCCGCAGGAGGCGGAAGAGAAACTGGCGCAGCAACGCGCAGAGGCGGTCGAGGCCTTGCGACAAGCGGGTGTGAACGAACCGCGGAACCTGGAGGAGCAGGCCCTGTTGCTGGTGGGCCGCGACATCTACGAGCGCCTGATCAAGGACTATACGCAGAAGCAGTGGGGCCGTCCCTGTAGGGAACTGCCGGCCTTCATCATCAAGCGTCTGCCCGTGCGGATGATTTTCGACAACAATTATTTCAACGATGCCTATCAGGGCATTCCCATCGGCGGTTACAATGCGCTGACGGAGAAGTTGCTGGAGGGGGTCGAGGTGCGGACCGGCGTGGACTTTTTCACCGACCGGGCCGCGTTGGAGGCCTGTGCGGACAAGGTGATTTATACGGGACCCATCGATGAGTATTACGACTATCGTTTCGGGCACTTGGAGTACCGTACGGTCCGTTTCGAGACGGAGGTGCTGGATACGCCCAACGCCCAGGGGAATGCGGTGGTCAATTATACGAGTGCGGAGGTGCCTTATACGCGCATCATCGAGCACAAGCACTTCGAGAGTTTCGGACCGGAGGTGTATGCCAATCCCAAGACGGTGATTTCGCGGGAATATTCGACGGAATGGAAGCCCGGGATGGAACCCTACTATCCCGTCAACAACGAGCGCAACCAGTCTCTGTATCAGCAGTACAAGGCGCTGGCCGACCGCGAGGAGAAGGTGCTGTTCGGCGGCCGCCTGGCCGAGTACAAATACTACGATATGGCGCCCGTCATCCGCCAGGCGATGGATGCGGCCGAAAGAGCATTGCAATAAACAAAGAAAAGGATGTTACAATTGATTCAAAATCTCTGGTCGCGCTTCCGAGAACTCATCCTGTACGGGTTGATCGGCGGTTTCTGTGCCGCGCTGGACTTTGGCGTCTATACGCTGCTGGGTCTGTGGATTCCGTATCTCTGGGCCAATGTCATCAGCGTTCACTGCGGTATTTTCTGCAGTTTCTTCTTGAACCGTTCGCTGAACTTCAAGGTGAAGGACAAGGCTCCGCTGCGTTTTGCCGTGTTCTATGTGGTAGGCCTGTCGGGCCTGGCGCTGAGCGAGGGGCTCATCTGGCTGATGGCTTCCCAATTCGCGTGGAACTATGTGGCGGCCAAACTGCTGACGGTAATCGTGGTGGCGCTGTATCAATTTCTGCTGAATAAGTTTATCACTTTCAAGAAATCGAGTCGTTAACCCTTTCAATCGA
>CACZWF010000034.1 GCA_902784785.1 uncultured Bacteroidia bacterium | reverse complement strand
ATTGATGTCATCGAGTTGTTTCTGGGATTTACCATAACGGGCTACCAGCGGCATAATTGCATCAACCTCTTTTACAATTCTGATCTGTTCAGACTTGGGTGGGATTGGCATAAGAGCAGCATTGCCTTGTTTGCTTCCAAGTCTGGGCATTTTTACCCCATAGGCATCGCTCATAGCATAGTCAACAAAGAATGGACTCATCAAGTATAGTTGCGCGTAACGATTGAAGATATAGCCAAAATCGAAAGAAAGAATCTCCGTTGTACAGTATCCCGCTTCATCAGCAATAATCACTTTGTTCAGATATGGACGAAGTTTACTATACAAGACATCTCCTTTCGAGAAAGAATGCTTGTCGCTTTTGGATTTTAAGTCACGCATCCGTTTCTTTTGCAGCAGTTTCCCAGTGTCTTTCTCGATATCCTCCAAATCAAGGATCCATGCATCATCACTTATGACGGATGATTTTACCGAACCACTCTTACTAAAGTCAACAATAGAACCTAAACGTATCCATTCCCAGCTCTGAGGCACCTGAAACGGGATTTCGTCATCAATACAGACAACCCTTCCGTCCGGGAACTTCTCATAATGAGAATTGTCATCACCGCGGAAGATGATAGATTCGTTCTTGTCTTTCTTGATTTTTCCCTCTTTTACCAGGCGTGCTTTTTCTGCTCGGATGCGCTCCAGCAGAACGGATGCCGGTTCATCGTTGGGGTCCTGGGGCACAAGCTTCCCTTGGATGGCCCACTGAAGGATGCTGTTCTTTAACTGCTTTCCGTTCATGGCCTATTCGTCAATCTTGATTTCGATTCCGAGGATCTTCTGGATTTCGGCCAGAGTACGGTCAATCTCGTGGTCCAGGGCCTTGCGCTTCTTGAAGTAGTAGGCCAGCAGTTCTGCAGGCGGCAAAACCTCTTCATCGTCCTTCGGGAACTTGCACTGGTCAAAGTTGCAGTCCATAGCAATCAGTTCTTCAGCCGTGAACTTACGGGACTTCTCATTGCCCTCCTCAACGATGATTTCTTTCCTGTCATTCCACCAGTCCTCAATGGGCTTGCAGTGCTCCAGCTTCATGGGCTTGGTCTTGGAGAAATGCTTGTAGCCCTCCGGCATATCCAAACGATAGAACCAGGTTTCCTTGGTGGCGTATTTCTCAGAGGGACCAGTGGCGCGTTCGTTATTGAAGAACAGGATGTTTGTTGCAATGGAGGTGTACGGCGAGAAAATGCTGCCAGGCAGCCTTATGATGGTGTGAAGATTGAATTCACGCAGCATCTTGGTCTTGATGGCTAGCTTAGCACCATCCACACCAAAAAGGAAACCATCAGGAACAATAACAGCGGCACGGCCGTCCTTCTTCAGACGGTACATTATTAGAACCATAAACAGGTCAGCAGTCTCGCTGGAACGCATATCCATTGGGAAATTGCCCTTGACACTGGCCTCGGTACTGCCTCCGTATGGAGGATTCATGGCCACCACGTCAACCTTGTCAGAGTCCTTGAAGTCGCTCATCTTTGTGGCCAGAGAGTCACAATGACGGATGTTTGGGGCCTCGATATCATGGACAAGTAAGTTCGTGATTGACAGCAGATACGGCAGAGGTTTCCACTCCTGACCATACACCGCATTCTGAAATTTATCCCGATCTTCTGTGGTAACAACCTGCTTCTCCAGATAGTTCAGTGCAGAAGTCAGGAAACCGCCGGTGCCGGATGTGAAGTCACCGAACTTCTCCCCAAGTTTGGGCTGGAGCGTGCGAACCATAAAATCGGTAAGGGCACGAGGAGTGTAGAACTCACCAGCATTGCCGGCAGATTGCAGATCCTTCAAGATGCCCTCATAGATGTCGCCAAAGGTGTGACGGTCTTCTGCATCTGCGAAGTCAATCTCATCGATAACATTGATAACCTGACGAAGCAGTATGCCGTTTTTCATGTACTGGTTCAGATCTGAAAAGACCTCCTTGACAATGGCTTTGCCTCTGGGTGTGTCCGGAGTGATAGGCAGGTTTTTCAGCGTCTGGAAAAGGCCTTCTGAACCATTGATGAACTCAAGCAGAGCATCGCCGGTCAAAGCCTGGCCGTCTTTCTCATCTACCGCCCAGTTCCTCCACCGGAATTGCTCCGGAATAATTGATTCATACTGGCGTCCTTCGGACATCGCATTTATCTCCCAGGTTTCTTCCTGAGAATCGTACACTTTGAGAAAGAAGAGCCAAACCATCTGCTCAATTCGCTGGGCATCACCATTGATGCCAGCGTCCTGCCTCATAATATTCTGCAGGCGTTTAATGAGGTTGTTTACTGCCATATACTACGCTGCATAAAGTCGATTTTCCATATTTCGGACGGCGGACATATATCCTTCCATACCGCCAAAATATTTCATAATTCTTTGGGGTTTGCCGAACTGTGCCAGTTGAGGCGTAAGGAGAATGGAGATATTCTCCAGTTCCAGAATACCGGTATCAGCATATTTATCAAGAAGGACTTCAAGAACACGACGCGCCTCTTCGCCGTACTGGGAGAAGTAATCGCTCTTTTTGACCTTATTGGCTCGTTCTTTCCTGGTTAACGGTTTCTGGTCGAAGGCAACGTGGCAGACGATATCAAAAATATCTGCGTTAGCCAGATTGGGATTCTGCTCACGAATAGCATCGATAAGAACATCGTAATCCTTCAATTCATCTACGATAATCTTTTTCCGGTCTGCCTCAGACCACTTCTGCAGAAAATCATTGAGGGTAGGATAACGGCCACGGATTCGCTTTTTGGTGAAGTCAATGTAAGAATCCTTGACAAGTTTGCCATCAGCATCCAGGAAAGAAACATATTCTTTGTCAATCTGGATTTCGCCACCATCGACATAATATTTCTTGGGACCCGTAGGGGGTTGAGGTTGTCCGCCACCGCCACCATTGCCACGGTTAACTCCTTCTTTTCCACCTTGTCCACCCTGAGGCGGTTCAGGATCTCCATCGAAGTCCGGGTCGTGGAAAAGTTGTGTTGCGTTGCGGAAGTCAAGAATCTCGAAATGCCACTTGCCTTTATCCTCGCGGATGCGGGTGCCGCGACCAACAATTTGCTTAAATTCTGTCATAGACTGGATTTCCTTGTCAATGACAATCAAGCCACAGGTCTTGCAGTCAACACCGGTTGATAACATTTCAGAGGTGGTAACAACACACGGGTAGGCCTGCTCTACATCAATAAAGTTATCCAACTGCCTCTTGCCCTCATAGTCGTCACCGGTAATCTTCATCACATACCTGGAATCCTTTTGACAAAGATCAGAGTTGAGGTTGGTAAGCAACTGCCGCATGGCCTCGGCCTCCTCGATGTCAGGGCAGAAGACAATCGTCTTTGTCATCCGACCAATCTGATGCAACATCTTAGTGATACGGCGGGCCACAATGTTACGACGCTCGATAAGTGCCAGTCCGCGGCCAAAGTCTTTCCGGCTGAAATATCCCTGCTGGATAAGATTGCCGTAGATATCCTCTTCACCATCCTCAGGAACATATCCCGTAAGGTCTATGTTTAGGAATGAATTTGTAACACGATATGGAGCCAGAAAACCGTCCTCGATTCCCTGTTTTAGAGAATAAGTATAAAGAGGTCTTCCCCCAAAATATTCCAGGTTATTTGCACCATCAACAGCCTTGGGGGTGGCTGTCATACCTATTTGGGTTGCAGAGGAGAAGTATTCCAAGATGGCTCTCCACTGGGAATCTTCCTTGGCAGAACCACGATGGCACTCATCGACGATAATCAAGTCAAAGAATGACGGTTGGAACTCTGTAAAAGGATTAGGCATATCTTCGTCTGGAGAAACCAACTGTTGATACAGCGCCATATAAATCTCATAAGACGAATCCATCTGCCGGTTTTGAATCTTAGTCATCCTACCCTTGAAAGGGCGAAAATCCTGATTCATCGTCTGGTCAATCAGAACATTTCTGTCTGCTAAGTAGAGAACCTTCTTTTTGAGCCCGGATTTGGTAAGTCTATGGATAATTTGAAAAGAAGTGAAGGTCTTTCCGGTACCAGTGGCCATAACCAACAAGATTCTGTTCTGCCCTTTTGCCACAGCCTCAACAGTTCGATCAATGGCTATTCTCTGATAATAACGCGGTTCGTGTGAATCAAAATCAAAATAGTAGGGAGTCTCAACTATTTTTTCCTGCTCGGGGGTCAAACCTTTTGCCAGACGTAAACGCTCTTGAAGCTGCGCCGGCGAGGGAAATTCATCCAGACCTATATTCTTTTCAACGCCGGTAGTAAAATCATATTCGGTAAAACCATCTCCGTTCGAACTATACGCAAACTTAAGGTCAAGAATCTCTGCATAGACCTTTGCCTGGGTGATTCCGCCACTAATTGGTTGATTATTATCTTTTGCCTCAACAACAGCGATGGGAGTTTTATTGACACCCACCTGCAACAAATAATCAGCACGTTTTTTAGCCTTCCTTGCGTGAGAAGACTGACCTTGGAATACAATTCGCCCGTCAGTGAACGCATATTCCATACGGATATGTTGATTATCCCACCCGGCATTATTCAATGCAGGTGTGATGAATTGCAGCTTAATATCCTCTTCGGATAATTGCTTCTTTTCTATCATAGAAATATGTAAACGCTTTGTGCCTTGCTTTCACTTTCCCGATAACACATTATTATCGGAACATACAAAAGTAATATTTTTACACTTAATAACAAATTTTTTCCCTTTTTGATTGCTGTAAAAAAATTACTTTTGCGATTGAAATGAGAAGAGAAAACGAATATGACCAAAAGGGCTACTACATTGGATGAGCAGATTGTTTTATTGCGGAAGCGAGGCGTAGAGATTGTATCTGAAGAGAAAGCAAAAGAGTGTTTGCTGGATATCGGATATTACAGACTATGCTCCTACTTGTTTCCTTTTGAAAGGAGTTACCCCTGTTTGGTGAATCGCACGCACGAAATGGTTGCAGGCACAAAACTAAGCGATGCGGTTGCGCTATACTATTTTGATTTTGACCTACGGAATATACTTAATCGATACATCAGTCGAATTGAGGTTGCCTTTCGGACCTACATTACATATACTATATCAAACAAATACAGGAATTCACCCACTTGGTTTGTTAATCCGAATGTGATGAGCGCTGCTTTCATTAGCAATTTTGATGATATTTATCAAACAATCAAAAAGAAATCCGTCATCAAACGCCATCACCAGAAATATGTGAATGACAAATATGCGCCCGCGTGGAAAACCATCGAATTTATGACTTTTGGAAACATTGAAAGCCTTTATGTAAATTTAAACAATCTAAGCGACAAACTTGAAATATGCCGCCATTTTGGCGTAAACCAAACGGCAATTTTCGAGAATTACATAAAAACAATCCGCATACTAAGAAACACTTGCGCACACGGTGGGATTCTATTTGATTTAAAACTTCCGCAAAGCGTTAAAAACGGACCCGCAGGTCATTTTCCCAGGCTAAGCAGTAATAATCTCAGTTGTACGCTTCAAATTGTTGACTTTTTCATCAGAACAATTTCCATAAATCGGCAGAACGAGATGAGAAGTCTGATATACAACGCCCGGTCTAAACTATACAAACAAAACATTTTACTTGAAGACACCTTAAAAAAGACAGCCGGAGTCTTGCAATATCAAAAATAAGTCTTACCTTTGCAGCGTAATCCAGTGCCCGTATAGACTTTGTCGCTATACCATGCACTTAAAAACGTGCTAAGTCGAGCCTTTCCCTTGTCGGTGAGGCTCGCTTTTATTTTAGGAATTATTCGATGCAGTCTTTGGGAACACTATAAACCACTCGGAGAACCGGGTGGTTTTCTGCATCGTCGGGGCCGCAGAGGACGGCGTTGTAATAGCGGGCGGGATCGGCCATGTTCTGCACGCTGGAGGTGCTGCCATTGGAGGAGTTCATCATACTATAGTAGTACATCATACTATAGTAACTGTTGTAATTGTTGTAGCCGTAGCCACCGTAGCCGCCGTAACCGCCGCCGTACATGCTGTTGAGGTAACTGTAATACATCAACTGGTTGTAGTAATCAGCATCGGCGTTGGAGACTGCCTGCGTGACGATGGTCTCCGGAGCCTTGATGAACATCCAGATATCCTGTTTGGCCAGATCCTCATCCGAAGGATCTTTCATCTTCAGCAAGTGCTGGGTATGGAAACTGATGTCCGGTGAATACTCCAGGTTGCTGCGGTCCACTGCACCCTGGTCTTCCGCGCTGACGCCCGCATCGGTGATGGGCGGGAAATCCAAATAGGCGATGGTCTGGGTCTCACCGTAAATGCGGTCCTTCACCTTGTAGCGGGAAATGTGCATCGGCGCAAAAATCACCGGATATTGGTCCAAGATATCAAAATCGGCAGGCTCTTTAAAAGAAAATGCGACAGACGCCTGATCGACGATGACTTTATTGATGTCCTTGATTTTGTGTTTGGCAAAACGCTTGAACAACGAATCGCGAATCTCCTTGGCGGAAATCACCGGACGCAATCCGGCTCCGCCTTCCAGATAGATTTTGGTCCCGGCCGTATAGCTCTTGTTGTCGGCCGCCAAAGTCATTCCGTCCAGTGCATGCAAAGGAGAATGGGAAATGCCGTTGAACGCCTCCTGAATCGGCAGGCTGGCGGCATCCGTGGGAATGGACTGGGGGCCGAACAGGAAAATGAAAGAGGTGTCTGTATACTCCGTATTCGTACCGTATTTGGCTTTGAAACGCAGTTCGGCGTAATTGCCGGAAATGACATAGGTGCTGGTGTTGACGGCGAGTTTCAACTGGAACAGATTGAAGCGGCCTTTGTTGCTGGCCGCCGGCTCATCGCAAGTCAGGTAGATGCCCGGGAAATCTTTCAAATAACTCGAATTGCTCAAGGTGTCGAAATGATCCACTTTGAAAACTTTCTCGTGATTATCGTTTTCCTTAGCCTTGGCAAGCCATTTCGCTTTCAGGAGATTGTAGAATTCAGGCCGGAAGTGTATATTCAGCGTATCCTCACCTTGATACACGAGGGTATAGTCCGTAATCGGATCCTCGCTGATGAGCGTCTGGTCGATTTTTTTAACATCTTCCGTGTAGAGAAATTCCTTTGTGTCGTTAATATCACAGTTGCTGTTGAGGGCATAGACACGCAGGGTCTGGGCGACACGGGGATCCTCACCGACCGGCAAAGACAGGGAATCCCGCGACATCGTCAGGAAGAATCCCAGGAATTCGGTTTCACGACCGAAATTCAAAATGGAGTCTACGGGAACAAGGGTGAAGGCGGAAGACTTGACCGTCAGCCCGAATTCATCATCCTTGACGGCGCCCACGGTGATGCGGAAATTGCTGTAGGCGTAGGTGCTGTCCACACGCTGGACGCGAATGTTTTCGAGGGGGATATTCTCACAGAAAACCTCGTAGCGATGCTCACGGGGAGCCAGGTTCTGCCCGAGGTTCGTATCTACCTTGACGCAGGCTACTGCCGACAACAAAGCGGCAAGCATCACGTACAGGAGTTTCTTCAGCATCATCTCTCTTTCTCTTTCCGAAGCCTAAAAGCGATCGTAGAAGTCGTTGTACTCGTCGATATAGCGGCCGTTGTCGATGGATTCCTGATGGAAGTCCAAAGTGGGAAGTCCCAGACCCCGGCACCAAGACGCCAGTTCCGGATCGACATCCTGACTGCCGAAAATAAGACCGTCGCTGAACTGGGCGGCCATCTTGGCCAGATTGACACCCGTCGGCTGCGCCAGAAGGGCGACATCCTCGTTTTGAACCCCCGGAATGACAGCCTTGTTCATAAAGTCCGCCTGGAAAGGTTCCTGCTGCAAATCGTTATACAAGGAAAGCACCACTTTGCTGCCGGCAAAAATGGGATCGTTGAAATAACTCTTTTTAAGGTAGAGAGGAATCAGGTGGCTGATCCATCCCTGGCAGTGGATGATATCGGGAGCCCAACGGAGTTTCTTGACCGTTTCCAACACGCCACGCGCGAAGAAAATCGCACGCTCGGCGTTGTCTGCGAAGGCTTTTCCCTTGGCATCCGTCAAAGTCGCCTTGCGATTGAAATAATCTTCATTGGCGATGAAATACACCTGCATCCGGGCGGCGGCCAAAGAAGCGACCTTGATAATCAAGGGACGGTCCACGTCGCCGATGATGAGGTTCATGCCCGACAGGCGGATCACTTCGTGAAGCTGGTGTTTGCGCTCATTGATACAGCCGAAGCGAGGCATAAAAGAGCGGATTTCCTTCTTACGGTCTTGAATCCCTTGCGGCAGATAGCGCCCGATGTTCGCAAGCGGACTCTCCGGAAGATAGGGAAATATCTCCGAATTGATAAATAGAACTCTTTTTGTTTCTCCCATATATTTCTGTTCTCGTCCCCAAGAGGACATATTGGCACAAATTCTCACAAAGGTAACAATTTTTTTTGATTTTTGATTATATTTGCATTGTAATATGCGCATAATGTCTGATTCTCAGTCACACCTTTTGAATCGAAGGCTCTTAAGCGCCTGGGTATCATCCGTCATCAGCATCTCCCTCGTGTTGCTGCTGGTGGGGGTGGGCAGTTTGTTGCTGGTCAACACGGGACGTTTTGCCCGCTATATCAAGGAAAACATGAGCGTGACGGTGCTGATGAAGCAGGATGTAGGAGAAAATCAAGCGCTCGCCTTCCTTTCCGAACTGGACAGAAGCCCGTACATCAAGTCTTCCACCTATATCTCCAAAGAGCAGGGTATCAAGGAAATGTCCGAATTGCTCGGGGAAGATTTCCTGTCGGTTTTTTCGTCCGCGCCCATTCCCATTTCTCTGGACCTGACCTTGAACGGGGAATATGTCGTCCGGGACAGCATGGAAGTGCTGCGCCAGAACCTGATGGCCTCCCCGCTGGTCGACAATGTGACCTACCAGGAGGGGATTGTGGAGGCAATGAATCAGAATCTGGCGAAAATCACGATGATACTGGCGGGACTGATCGCCTTGCTGCTGTTCCTATCCTTCGTGCTGATCAACAACACGATTCGCCTGAGCGTCTATGCCCGGCGTTTTACCGTTCATACGATGAAACTGGTAGGAGCCACGAAAAATTTCATCTGGCGTCCTTTCCTGGTACAGGCCCTGGTGCAAGCCCTGTTCTCTGTCGAGTTCGCCTGCGCGGCTCTTACCGGCTTGTTGTTCTTCCTGCGCAGCCAATTGCCCCCCTTTTATGAGGTTTTCCCGCTGGAGCGCGTGCTGGTTGCGATGGGTATCGTGCTGGCCTCGGGCCTGGTCATTTGTTTGTGCAGCACCTATTTCACGGTCGGCCGGATGATAGGCCTGGACCGTACGGAATTATATTATTGATGATGAAAGATTTTTTGAAAAAGACAAATTCCCAGCCCTCACCGGAAGATGCGCCCGGGATGCCGATTTCCCGCAAGGGAATCCTGCTGCTGGCCATCGGTTTCGGCGTGATGGCGCTGGGGTTCATCCTGATGATAGGCGGAGGCAGCGACGACCCGAATCGTTTCAGTTACGCCATTTTTGATTTTCGCCGGACGGTGCTTTCTCCCCTGGTCATTCTGGCCGGGGTGGCGACGGTCATCGCAGGCATTATGTACAAACCGAAAAAATGAACTGGCTGGAAGCATTGATTTTGGGGCTGGTGCAAGGCCTGACTGAGTTTTTGCCCGTCAGCAGCAGCGGCCATCTGATGATCGGCCAGCGTCTGCTCGGAACAGACTTGGAAGGGGGAGAGGACCTGCTGTTCGTGGTGTTGGTCCACGCGGCGACCGTTCTGGCAACCATCGTGGTCTTCCGCCGACAGATCTGGGGCTTTCTGAAGGATTTGTTCCGTTTTCAATACAATGACGGGACGGATTATATTTTGAAAATCGGCCTTTCGATGATTCCGGTCATGATTGTGGGGCTGTTTTTCAAAGACCAGGTGGAGGCGTTGTTCTCTTCGATGACCGTGGTGGGCGTCTGCCTGCTGGTCACGGCGCTGCTGTTGTTCCTCTCCGACCATTACGACACCATCAAAAGTCTTGTCCTAAAGGGTTACGCGGAAGGACGCGGAACGACGTACGAGGCGCTAATGAAGGAAGCCAAGGATAAGCCGGCACCCCGCAATGGCATTTCCTGGCTCCAGGCCTTCCTCATCGGCCTGGGCCAGAGTCTGGCCGTATTGCCCGGACTTTCCCGTTCCGGCACCACGATTTCCACCGGTTTGCTTTCGGGTGTGAAGCGCAGCGAAGTCGCTCAATTTTCCTTCCTGATGGTGCTAGTCCCGATTCTGGGCGAAGCGTTCCTGGATGTATTGAAGGGCGATATCTTTTCCACCCAGATAGGTACCCTGCCGCTGATCTGCGGCTTTGTCGCGGCCTTTGTGTCCGGCCTCTTTGCCTGTCGCGTGATGATTGCGCTGGTCAAGAAAGCCCGGCTGAGCTGGTTCGCCTTGTACTGCGCGCTGGCCGGATTGTTGACCTTGATTTTCCTCTCTTAAATTATGCCGAAGTCCTATTTTGTCGCCGATGTCCATCTGGGCCTGACGGTCGCGGACGAGAAAGACCGGGAGCTGCGTTTTGCCCGCTTCCTGCGCTCTTTGCCCGCCGACACGGAGAGCCTCTATCTGTTGGGAGACATCTGGGACTTTTGGTACGAATATCGCGATGTGGTCCCCAAAGGCTATGTGCGGGTGTTCGCGGCGCTGGTCGAACTGATGGACCGGGGCGTTCAGGTCTATTTCTTCTCCGGGAACCACGATGTATGGACCTACCATTATTTCGAGGAATTGGGAATGAAACGGCTGGAGCAGCCTTTCCTGACGCGCATCGGCGGGAAGACGCTCTGCCTGGGACACGGAGACGGTCTGGGCCCCACGAAGCTGGGCTATCGCATCCTCTACTGGATTTTCCACAATCGTGTGCTGCAATGGCTGTTCAGCCTGCTGCATCCCTATATCGCCTTCTCTTTCGGCAACGGCTGGTCGCGCAACAAACGCAAACGCCGTCGTCGCATGACGCCGTACGCTTTCCGCGGCGAAGAGGAACCCATTTATCAGTTTGCCGCCCAATTTGCGGCTGAACGCGCGGAGGTGGGTGAGCCAGTAGATTATTTCATCTTCGGCCATTTCCACGCGGATGTGCGTATGTCGCTTCCCGCAGGCGGAGAACTCATTGTACTGAAAGACTGGATCCGCGCGGATGCCTACGCGGTCATCGACCACGAAAGCGGGGAGCTGACGACAATAAATAAAGAATTATGACGCTGGAACTTCCCTCTCCGCAGTGGGCGGACTATGAACTGGTAGATAGCGGCGACGGCGAAAAACTGGAGCGTTTCGGCCCGTATTATCTCCGCCGTCCGGAGCCCAAGGCCTTGTGGGGAAAAACCCTGCCCGAGGCGCAGTGGCAGAAACTGACGCACACCTGGTTCCACCCCGGCGCCGGCTTCGGCAAAGCGGGAAAGGAGGACAGCGGCACCTGGGACCGGCTCAAGAAAATGGATGACCAATGGTACATCCGCTACCAGAACGCCGGATTGAAATTTCAACTGCGGCTAGGCCTGACCTCCTTCAAGCACGTCGGCGTCTTTCCCGAGCAGGCTCCCAACTGGGAATACATCTATAAGAACACCCGTGAACTGGTTCTGAAAGCCCGCGAGACCCCCGTCAAGGTGCTGAACCTCTTCGCCTACACGGGCGCTGCCTCGCTGGCCGCCAAGGCCGCCGGCGCGGATGTGACGCACCTGGACTCCGTGCGGCAAGTCGTCACCTGGGCACGCGGCAATATGGAAAGCAGCGGGATGGACGGCATCCGCTGGGTGGTGGAAGACGCGCTCAAATTCGCCCGTCGCGAAGCCAAGCGCGGCAATGTCTACCAAGGCATCATCCTCGACCCGCCCGCTTACGGCCACGGCCCGGACGGCGAGAAATGGAAACTCGACGAATGCCTTTTCGAGATGCTTCGTCAGGTGGCCGCCATATTGGCTCCGGAGAATAGTTTTATGGTGCTCAACCTCTACTCCAACGGCTTCAGCGCCACCCTTGGCGAGACCGTTGTCCGCGAGGCTTTCGGCTTGCCCGCCTCTGCGAATCTAGAAAGCGGAGAACTCGCCCTTTCCGACCGCAACGGGAAAATACTCCCCTTGAGCATCTTCGTCCGCCTCCGCCGCTAAGCCTCCCCCACACTTCTAAAAAATTGCATTTTCACAAAAATTCGGCAAAAAGGTAAAGAAAAAGAAAAATTTTTACCGATTTGTGAATTTGCAATAAAGATTATTTCCCTTTTTGGCGGAAAAAGTGCAGCTTTGCTGTCAAAACAAACGCGTATGGGAAATAATGTTACCTCTTTTCACCCCCGCCAAGGGGAAATGACGCCGGACCGGGCGTTGGAGATTCTGTATGACACGCTCACCCAACAGACCACAGGCTTGACCGGGCATCTCTCCTACAGCGAGTGGTGCCGGCGGCTGGGCCTGCCCCGAAACAAACTTGACCGCTACCTCCGAAAAGAACTCGGATGCAGCGGCCAAGAACTGGTCAGCAAACTTTATTCGTCCAGATAGAAGACGGAAAAGGGGGACAGCCTTGTGGCCATCCCCCTTGGTTTCATCTAAAAAATACGGATGCTCTCTTACTTCTCAGCCAATTTGCTTTCGATATAAGAAACCGCGTCGCCGACCGTCTGAATCTTGTCTCCGGCTTCGTCATCGGGAATCTTGATATCAAAATCAGACTCGAAAGCCATAATCAACTCAACGGTATCGAGAGAATCAGCGCCCAGGTCATTGGTGAAACTGGCGTTCTCTGTCACCACGGCGGGATCTACGCCGAGCTTGTCGACGATGATCTTCTTAACTTTTTCTGCTACTTCTGACATAGTATGAATAATTTATAAAGTTTTCTATTCTCTAATATCGGCTGCAAAGGTAGTAATTATTTTCCAATTATCAAAAAGCGATGAAAGGACGGACTTTACATTGTGATTGTTTCGAAAGATAGATCGAAGAGAACTCTCCACTCTCCGTCGCCCACGTACCCGTCATATAGATGGCATTCCCATCCGGATTTTTATTATATTCTTGACAAGACCAATATTGAATGTTTGCGCCTATGGTTTTGTAGCCGGACATCAGTTTCATATTTTCGTTGATTTTATCGAGGGTCTGGCTTACCGTAAGACTACCTCCCAGACAATGCAGCATCCTATACCATTCGCCGGAAGTCGGCAAATACCAACCGGTATTTCGATCGTAAGAATCATCAATTTTGGGATAAGTGTCAGAACCATAATCCACAATGGCTTTTACAGGAAGTATCGTATATTTAGAATTAGTACTCTTCACCTTTTGGTTATAATACATCATTCCCTGGGTGATTTCATAACCATATACACCATTGTTCTGGGAAGAAACGAAAGCAAAATTTTTCCCGTATCCGTTTACCCAATAATCCGTATAATGTTTGCTTTCCTTGACATTCGACCCTTCCGCCGCGCTGACCGACCACCATTGGAAAAATTCGTTGCCGCTGGCATCTTTGATGTTGTTATGCGCAACCGCAAGACCGTGTTTATAAGGACGATCACTATGCTCACGTAGCCCTCTCAACCGCCCCCGCATAGACTTGTCGGAAACCGGATGTTCTCCCACCCAAATAATGACAGCGGAACAAGAAGATAATTTGTCGGCAGGAGTGTCAAAATAACCGGATCCTCTGTAGCCGCCATCTCTTAAGCCCATAGCATCATCATAGAAGACCAACCCATCTAATGGTTTGATATCATACTCGTCATACATCGATTCATAGAGGTCACAGGTCTTCGTCAGCGAAGAATAGTCCTTCACGCCTATCGTCAGCGTACCCTTGGTAGTGCTCGTCGCACTGGTCCGCGTGTTGGTCAATTTGACCGTCGTCGAGGTCGAACTCGACGTCACTTCCTTTGTAATGCTGCTCAGATTGCTGGAAACAGCGACTGTCAATAAATCTTGACGGGAAGGATAGCCGTTGGCGTCCCTGACTTGGAAGATCATAGAGGTCGTAGATGAAGACTCGTTCCCATACCGGAGAAATTTAGGGTTCATATTGCCATCAGTACAAACAACTTGCGTCGGAACTCCATAGACGGTAAAAAATTCTGTTGAAACTTTGAGGGAAGAATTAGCCTTGGACGTAGCGGTGATATATGCCACCCCCCTGCCCTTGGCGGTAATCACGCCGGTAGAAGCATCGACCGTAACGACACTCGTATTGGAACTGGTATAGGTCACTCCGGTATTGGTCATATTGCTTACCTTCGCCGTCACCGTCAAGGTTTTCCCGACAATCATGCCTTTCTTCAATTCCGTTGATTGATTGTTGGTCCACTTGATACTCGGAGGGCCGACGAAAACAGTCAGCGTCTGGGTAAGAGTTTTTGTCGTCGTTGCGGAGGTATTATAGGTGACGGTGATGTTGGTCGTGCCCGAAGACTTCGCATACACGTGATAACCGGCGGAGGTTTTGGTCACCGTGGCCACATCCTTATTCGATGAAGACACCGTGTAATTCTTCTGGTTCGTATTGGTCGGCGTAAATGTCAAGACCGGATCGAAAGTCTGGGTCCCATAGGTCTCAGAGACAAAGCCGGTGACCGTCAGCCCCGTCGGATAAACGGGCTTTTCCGCCACATAGACCTTGACATCCTGGTACTTTTTCTCCCGGTCTTGGGCGGTGGCCCGGACGACGGCATAAGAAGTAGTTCCCGAAGCCTTCAAGGGCGTCAATTTTCCCTCCGAAGAAACGGAAACATATTCACTACCTGAGCAAACCTCATAAGTAACAGGGGTGCCGACCACCTCCTGCGGCTTGATACTGGGCACAAGCGTCTGGGGTGTTCCCATCACAAGATCCACCCGGCTCGGCAAACCCAATTCATCGACAAAGAAAGATTTTACCTCCACGCCGCAAACCGCAGTCGCCTTGGGGGTGGTGGAGTCGAAACGGGAATACAATTTTGCGGTCACCTTTGATGTGCCATTGCTCTTCTGGGCGGTCAAAACCGTCGAAATACCGCTCGTTTTACTGAGTTGAACAATCGAACTGCTCGTATTTTCCCACACAATCTTGCCATATCCAGACTCAGGAGCCGGAAGGGCCGTCAGCGTCTTTGTCGCCTCCTGCGCCATATTGAGCGAAGCAAAATCCAGCGAAAGCGAATAATTCGTCTCCACGCTCACGGCGCAAGTGGCGGAGGCTTTGTAAACGACAGGCGACTTGGAATACAAATCAGCCGTGATGGTCACTTCCCCCTCATCCTTCAGGACCGTCAACTCTCCGCTGTCTTCATCTACGGAAACAATAGCTGGATCGCTGCTCTTCCATTTTACAAAACTTTGTTCCGGAGAAGCCAACTTGGCCTCCATGGTGAATTTCTCATCCAGAGTCAACAGCAATTCGGTCTTGTTCAATTCGATGGCATAGACCGCATCAAGAAATACCAGTCCGATCAGAAAGCCCACCCTGGCCGACCCGGGGATCCCGGATCCCGGCAGGATCATCACGACAAGCAGCGCAATATTGCAAATCAGGATCGCAAAGCGATCCTGATTCTTTCTCATCTTATTAATCTGTTCATTTTCC
>CACZWF010000033.1 GCA_902784785.1 uncultured Bacteroidia bacterium | reverse complement strand
GAATAATCACGGACAGGGCTTCGACGAAGAAAATGCCGCAGAGGATGGGGAGCATCAGTTCCTTGCGAATCAGGATGGCGCTTACGCCGATAATGCCGCCCAGGGCCAGACTGCCGGTGTCACCCATGAAGACCTGGGCCGGGTAACTGTTGTACCAGAGGAAGCCGATGAGCGCGCCCACGAGGGCGGCCATGAAAACAAAGATTTCACCGGTTCCCGGAATATACATGATGTTGAGGTATTCCGCATTGTTGATGTTGCCCGAAAGCCAGGCAAAGACGCCGATGACCACCCCGACGATGGCGCTCGTTCCGGTGGCCAGGCCGTCCAGTCCGTCGGTCAGGTTGACGCTGTTGGAACAGGCGGTGGTGATGAATACAATCATCGCGACGAAAATGCCCCAGGTGCAGTACACGCCGAGCTGTCCGCTGAAAGGCGAGAGCCAGGAATAATCGAACTCATGCCCTTTGAAGAAGGGGAGGGTGGTAACGAGTTTGTTGGTATCCACTTTGTCGCTCAGGCAGACGGTGAGGGCGATGATGAATCCCAACACGATTTGTCCGAGGAGTTTCTTCTTCTCGCTCAATCCGTCCTTGTTGTGCCTGAAGACCTTGATGTAATCGTCCGCAAAGCCCAGGCCTCCCAGCCAGACGGTGGTCAGAATGAGCAACTGGATGTAGATGTTGGTGAGGTCGCAGAAGAGCAGTACCCCGCAAAGCAGGGCAAGCAGGATGATGATGCCGCCCATGGTCGGGGTGCCGGTCTTGTTCATTTGCCCTTCCAGTCCCAGATCGCGGATGGTCTCGCCATATTTCTTCTTCTGTAGCCAGGCGATGATGTGCTTGCCTTGCCACAATGCGATAATCAGCGAAGTGACACTCGCCATAATGGCACGGAACGAAAGATAGTTGACCAGTCCGTGTCCCGGAAAGTTCAGGTCTTTCAGCGCTTCAAAAAGATGGTAAATCATAATTCCTCAATCTTATTCGTTCATTTCGGCAAACACCTTCTCCACGATTTCCCGCTCGTCAAAATGGCGTTTTTCCGTTCCGATAATCTGGTAGGTTTCGTGCCCCTTTCCGGCCAGCAGTACGGTCGCTCCCGGCTCCGCCGTCGTCAAGGCCGCCCGAATGGCTTCTTCGCGGTCTTCGATGCAGATGGCTTTCTTGCGTCCTTCGGCATTCAAGCCGGTTTTGATTTCCGCGATGATGTCCGCCGTCTTTTCCGTCCGGCTGTTGTCGGAGGTGATGACCAGGCGGTCGGCCAGTTTCTGTGCAATGGCCGCCATTTCGGGCCGTTTGGTCCGGTCACGGTCGCCGCCGCAGCCGAACAGGCAGATCAGCTGACGGGACGGGGCGACATCCCGCAGGGCTTTCAAGACGTTCTCCAAGGCGTCCGGGGTATGAGCGTAATCAATGACGGCACAGATTTTTTTCGGTCCGACGATGCCTTCCAGACGACCGCGCGCCGGCTGCAGCTGGCTGATGCCCACGAGGGTTGTTTCCGCATCGAGCCCCAAAGCCAGGGCGGCGCAGTAAATCGCCAGGATGTTGTAAGCGTTGTGTGCGCCGAACAGCCTTGTCCAGCACTCGCGTCCGTCGATTTTGAGCAGCATTCCCTCAAACCCCTCTTCCAGCACCTTGCACTTATGGTCGGCCACGCCGCGGCAGGAGTAGGTAACGACTTTAGCCGCTGTGTTCTGTACCATAATCCGACCGTTCTTGTCATCGATATTGGTGATGGCGACGGCCTTCTTGCTCAGGTTGTCGAAGAAGAGTTTCTTGCAGCGCAGGTATTCCGCAAAGGTCTTGTGGTAGTCCAGATGGTCGTGGGTGAGGTTGGAGAAAAGCGCCACGTCGAAGTCGAGCCCGGCAATGCGTTCCTGTTCGACACCGATGGAACTGACCTCCATAAAGCAGTATTTGCAGCCCTTTTCCACCATCTGGGCCATCAAGGCGTTGATCGTGATCGGGTCGGAGGTGGTATTGACCGCTTCGAAGCGTTCACCGGCGACATAATTGGCGATGGTGCTCAACAGGCCGCAAGGCTCTCCGAGCCCGCTGAGGAGATGATATAGCAGGGTGACCGTGGTGGTCTTTCCGTTGGTGCCGGTGATGCCGACCAGTTTGAGCTTGCGGGAAGGGTTGCCGTAAAAATTGGCGGCGCAGATGGCCAGCGCGTGCCGGTCGCAGGAAACGATGGCGACGGCTCCCGCTGCTTTGGCGGCGGGAATAAAGGCGTTTCCGTCTTGCGCGAAACCTTTGACGGCGAGGAAGGCATAGCCGGGCCGGATGGTCCGGGAGTCGCTGCTGATGCCTTCAATGAGGGTGTCTTCCGTTCCCTCCAATAGGACGGCGCCGCTGTCTAGAAGCAAGTCTTTCAGTTTCATTTCAACACAATTTTTACAACGTTTCCTTTATTGTAGCGGGTTCCCGCGGCCGGAGACTGGCTCCGCACGCGGCCCATTCCTTCGTATTCACACTTGTATCCGCTGTTCTCAATCATCCAGATGGCGTCTGACAGACCCCGGTCTTTGAGGTCGGGGACCAGCGGGGTGTCTGCGGATGAGATGACGGGGATTTCTTTGTTGCTCTTTCCCAGCTTGCCATGCCCTTTGATGACTTTCCCGTTTTCGGCGTCCATCGCATACAGGGCATCGGCCACCGCTCGGACCGTATAGGAGAATAAGCTTCCGTAGAGACTTGCCAGGCTGATGTCCTGGTATCCTACAGCCATCAAGGTGTATTTGGGCTTGTCCGCCGGAAAGAATCCGATGAAAGTACCGATGTTCTTGGTCTTCCCGCCCAGATTGGTGATAGGCCGTCCTTTTTCATCGTAAATGGTCAAGCGTCCGGTTCCGGTTTTGCCGGCAAAACGGTAGGGGGCGTTGCGGAAGGCCCAATAAGCGGTTCCTTTTTTCCCTTCGGTGACACGGCAAAGTCCTTTGGTGAGGGTGTCGGCCACTTCTTTGCGGCAAATATGCTCGTCAATGGTTTTGGGGTCTATTTTCTTGATAATCTTCCCGTCTTTTTGGATGGCTTCCACCAGATAGGGTTTCATCATCCTTCCTCTTCCGGCAATGGCATTGTAGAAGGTGAGGGTGTGCAAGGGGCATAGGTCGATACTGCTTCCGATGGAGATGTTGGGCATCGTGCTGCCGCTCCAGACCTTGTCGCCCGGCCGGGGGATATAGGGTTTCTGCAAGCCTTCAATGTCAAAGTCGAAATTCTCATCGAGGTGGAAGGCGTGCAGGTGGTTGCGGAATTCTTCCGGATGCTGGCGATAGTGATGATAGACCAAAGTGGAGAATACAATGTTGGAGGAAATCTCCAGGCCTTCGCCGATGCAGATGCGCTTGTCGGGGTAGTACTTGACGCCCGTGTGCATCTGGTCGTCGCATGTCCAGCCCTGGAATTTATAGACGCCGCCATAGGTGCTCACGGTGTCGTTGAGGGCCACTTTCCCGTCTTCGAGCAATGCCATCAGACTGGCCGCCTTGAAGACCGAACCGGTAGCTCCTTTGTACAGTACCGCGTAGTTGTAATTTTCCCGATAGCGTCCGTCGTTATCCCGTTTGAGGTTGACCATCGCCCGGATGGCTCCGGTGGCAACTTCCATCACCATCATACATCCGCCTTCGATATCTCCGCGGGTAGCGAACGTTTTGCGCAATTCGCGGTCACAGAGATTTTGAATATCGATATCCAGGGTAGTCAGGATGTCATAGCCGTCCTTGACAGGAATGCGTTTGCTGCGGTGGTCGACGATTTGCTGCCCTCCGTCAGCGGAAATAAGGCTTTCCAAACCCTGTGTCCCGCGCAACAGGCTGTCGCAGCTGAATTCGATGCCGGTTTTGCTGCCGTCCGGATTGCCCTTCTTGGGCAGGAATCCAATGGTTTTGCGGGCCAGGGAACCATAGGGGTAGTCCCGTACGCTTTCCTCGTCGATGATCAGACCGCTTTTATAGCGCCCTTCGCAAGCCAGCGGGAGTCTGCGGATGGCTTCTTTTGTCTCGTAGTCGATGAATTCTGCGACTTTGTACTGGCTTTGTTTGCCGGAATCGCGGCGCGAAATGATTTCGTTGTAGATGGCATTCCCGTCTTTGCCAATCATCGGCCCCATCTTCATGCACATCTGATAGGCCTTTTCCCGCCAGATTTTTTCCATTTCACTGCCCGTCCTCAAGCACGTGGAGTCGCGTCGTCCCGGTCTCTTGATGACGTCTTTGAATTCCTTTTTGCTCCTTTTCTCATCAAAATCTTTCTTGCGAATGGAGCAGTCGATGGTGATGTGGAAGTTGGGAATGGCGAGCGCCATCGGGCGTCCGTCCGTGGCCAGGATGTTTCCCCGCACCGGTTGAACGACACGTTCCTGGGGCATGGCCCGGAAGAATATCTGCGTCTTTTCGTCCGGTTTCCAGAAGAACTGGATGCTGATGATTCCGTAGATGGCAGCGATGGATGCGATAAAATAGATGACGTGGAATATCGTCATCGATTTGCTGGTCGCATTGTGCTCTCTTTTCTTATGCCGTGCCATCAGTCTTCTATCCGCGTAGCGGGTTTGCTTGGAACATGGATGTTGACTCCACCTTCCTGCAGTACTTTTTCTATGTTTTCCAATTTCCGCTGGGCGGAATAGGTTTTCGTTTTCAGTGCAAGCTCGATTTTCAGCTCTTCGATGCGTACTTTGTTCTTCTCTACGTCAGAAAGGGTGGCATCGATCAGGATTCCGAGGATGATGTAGAGGGTAAAGACCGCGACTACGCACATAATCTGGGGCAGGTAATGCCCGATTCTGAACGTAGACAAAATATCGCCGGAAACAATTCCGCGCAACATTTTCCATATGGCTTTCAGTACACTCATTCCTATTTCTTTTGCTTTCGCAACCTTCTTTTACAGTTTGACGGCTACACGCATCTTGGCGCTGCGGGCACGGGTGTTCTCCCCGATTTCCGCTTCCGTCGGGCAAATCATCTTGCCTTGGGCCTTCAACGGTGCTTTCGAGCGGCCGTACAAATCTTTCTCCACTTCTCCTCCGATGTTCCCGCTCCGGAAGAAGTTCTTCACCATCCTGTCTTCCAACGAGTGATAGGTGATAATGACCAGCCGTCCGCCCGTCTTCAGGATAGCCGCCGCTCCCTCCAGCATTTTCTCCAGGTTCCGCATCTCATCGTTGACTTCGATGCGAAGGGCCTGATAAATCTTCGCCAAATATTTGTGCCCGGCCACCGCCGGTGTTATGCTTTCCAGGGCCCGGTTCAGGTCGCTCGTCGTCACGATCTCGCGCTCTTTGCGCGCGCGCTCAATAAGCTGGGCCGCTTTCCGGCTATTCTCCACTTCTCCGTACAAACGGAAAATCTTTTCCAATTCCTCCGGCTCGCAGCCGTTGATGAGGTCCCGTGCCGTCTTTCCGCTTTCCCGGTTCATCCGCATATCCAACGGTGCATCGAAACGGAAAGAAAACCCGCGTTCGGCGGTGTCAAACTGGTGGGAGGAAACGCCCAGGTCTGCCAGCACGCCGTTCACGCCGCTCTCGTTGTTCAGTTCCGCCTTGACGAAGTTCTCGACAAAGCGAAAGTTGTGATGAATCAGTTTGAGCCGTTCATCTTCCGGCTTGTTCTGCAAGGCGTCTTCGTCCCGGTCAAATGCAATGAGCCGGCCCTTGGGGGACAGGCATTTCAAAATCTCGCGGGAGTGTCCGCCACCGCCAAAGGTGACGTCCACGTAAACGCCGTTCCGCTCGCTCCCGACCAGTGCATCGACACTTTCTTGAAGCAGTACAGCCTTGTGGTATCCCTCCATAGGCCCTCCCTGCTATTTGTTAGACAGTGTTTCAGCCAGTGCCGCCAGTCCATCCGCCGTCAGGCTTTCGCGTTCGAAATTCTCTTTGGACCAGATTTCGATCTTGTGGTCGTTTCCGAAAAAGACAAGTTCTTTTTGAACGCCGATGTCTTGTAACAGTTTTTTGGGGATGGTGATGCGTCCGAGTTTTCCGTCGGGCGCTACGAGCGCGCGGTTGCGCATATATTCTCGCCAAAAGCGGGCGTGTTCGCGGTTGAAGAAGTTGAGGCGCGCCTTGAGTTCCTCGCTCTGCCGTTCCCACTCCTGGTAGGTAAACATTTCGAGGCAGGGCTCATAGACATCTTTGCGGATGACCAGGCGCATATCGTCGGCGTCCATCAGCGCTTTGAAGTCGGCAGGAAAGACCACTCTTCCCTTGTCGTCCAACTTCCCGATATATTCGCCGATAAACTTGACCATAATCCAAAATCAACTTGTGTGCAAATATAGAAAAAGTTTTCCATTTCTTTACACCTTTTTCCACTTTTTTACACAAAAATTTTCTGCCCTCCAAAAGTGCCGTATTCGAGCATAAAAAATGGAGGGTACTCTCGCCTTTTAGCAAAGAATACCCTCATTGGAAATTGTATTTTGTCGGGCTCGCTATAACCCCTGAAATTCCTGCATTGTTTCCGTGATGGCGTAGGGGTCGGCTTGTTTTACCGTCACATCGCATTTCCCTTGGACACCATTTTTGGCGGTAGCGGAAATGATGGTTTCTCCGTTACTGACGGCCGTCACTAATCCATTGCCGTCGACCGTCGCCACGGCGGTATTGGAGGATTCCCAGACAATGGTTTGGTCCGTAGCGTTTTTCGGTGAAATAATCGTTGATAGCTTTGAGGTGGAGCCAACCTCCAGTTCCAGGATTTCCGGATGGACATAGACGCCTCGCACCTCGATGACGGGCGTGTCCGGTGTCGTCTGATTCTTTTTGTTGCAAGCGAATAGTATCCCGGCAAGGGAGAGGATAAAAGCCATACTGATAAGATATCTTTTCATATCAAAAACTTAAGGTTGTTAGAGGAAACGTTTGTTATTCGAGGCTGCCTACAAGGAAGTTGGCGACCATTACGAGGACGAGCAAGATGGGGGCGACGTAGCGGATCATGAAGTAGAGGAGGTTGAAAGTCTTGTTCGATAAGGAAAGCTCCCCGTTGTTGGTGAGTTCCGCACGAACATCTTTCTTGGCCAGCTGCCAGCCCACGAACAGGCAACCGAAGAGGCCGCATGTGGGCATCAGCAGGTTGGCGCAAAGTTGGTCGACCAGGTTGAAAATCGTCCGCCCAAAGATCTTGACATTCGCCAGCGGACCGAAGGAAAGGCTGCTCAAACAGCCGATTACGATGGCGCAGGCCAGCACGATGCAGGCCGCTTTGATGCGTCCCATTTTCTTTTCATCCACAAAGAAAGCGATGTTCGCTTCCATCAGGGAAACCGTCGAAGTAAGGGCGGCGATGACAAGCGCGAGGAAGAAAACGATGGCGCAGATGGAGCCGCCGGGCATCTTGGCAAAAATCATCGGCATCGTGTTGAAAGCCAGACCGGCTCCTTGACCGGGGTCGTAACCGAAAGCGCAGGTGGCGGGCAGCATCGCCATCGAGGCGACCAAGGCGAACAGGAAGTCGAAGAAGGCTGTTTTGAAAGAGGAGGCCAGGATGTTTTCATCCTCCGCCATATAGGAGCCGTAGGTGATCATCACGCCGGCGCCCAGCGACATCGAATAGAAAGACTGTCCCATCGCCACGACGACCGTCTCCATCCCGAAGGGCGTCGAACCGAGATTGAACATCAGGTCCAGGCCCTTGCTGGCTCCGGGCAGGGTCAACACCCATACCGTGAGTCCGACGATAATCAGGAACAGGACAGGCATCATATATTTGCTGAAACGTTCGATGCCTCCCTTGACGCCGCTGACGACCACGGCCGCGGTCGCCAGGAAGAACACGAGGGTCCAGATCAGCGGAATCCAGGTGCCGGTGGAAAGGGTGGTGAACATAGCGGCAATCTGCTCGTGGCTGGAAGATGCGAACTGGAAAGTCAGGGACTTGATGAGATAATCCAGTGTCCAGCCACCTACGACGCAGTAGTAGGAGAAAACCAGGAACGGAACAATCAGCGTCACGATTCCGACAAGTTTCCATACGGAACGGCGGCCGTGTTCTTTGAAGGCCCGGTAGGCGTTGCTGCGACTGAAGCGTCCGAGTATCAGTTCACAATTCAAAATAGGAATGGACAATAGTGCCATGCAAATGATGTAGCAGAGCAAGAAGGGAGCGCCATATTTTCCTACGAGGAAGGGGAAGCGCCAGATATTGCCGAGTCCCACGGCGGAACCGACCAACACCATCAGAGTACCCAGTTTGGAAGAAAAGGTTTCTCTAGCGGCCATAAATGACAAAATGGTATGTTAAATGATTTTCGGCGTAAAGTTCACTGCGGGACAGTTCCCGGTAAAGGCTTCTGTCGAACGCGGGGAAAAAGGTGTCCGCATCGGGACGGGTGGTGTGCACTTCGGTTAGGAATAGTTTGTCGCAGAGCGGAAGAGCCTGTTCGTAAATGCTGCCGCCGCCCATCACAAAGCATTGGTCCGGTTCGTCCACACGTCCCTCGAAAGGGGTGGATGCCGCCAGGGCGAAGGCCTCCTCCAGGGTGGATGCATAGAGCAGGTTGCCGGTCGAGCCGGCCATGCCCCCGACCTGATCGGGGGTCTGCGCTTTGCGCGTCAGCACGATGTTGAGGCGCTTGGGCAGGGGACGGCCGATGGACTCGTAGGTCTTGCGCCCCATAATGACCGGATGCCCGCTTGTCAGGCGCTTGAAGTATTTGAGGTCCTCCGAAAGATGCCAGAGCAAGTTGTTGTCCTTGCCCAGGGCATAATCATCGGCAATCGCGGCTATCAGACACTTTTCCATAACTACACGGCTACAGGTGCGGGAATGCGCGGCCAGGGGTCGTAACCTTCCAGCGTGAAATCTTCGTATTGGAAATCGAAAATGCTCTTGACATCCGGATTGAGCTTCATCACCGGCAGGGGACGCGGCTCGCGGGAGAGCTGGAGAGCCACCTGCTCGAAATGATTGCGATAAATGTGCGTGTCGCCCGTGGTGTGTACGAAATCACCCGGCTCCAAGCCGCACACCTGAGCGATCATCATCGTCAGTAAAGCATAGGAGGCGATGTTGAAGGGCACACCCAGGAACACATCCGCGCTGCGTTGGTAGAGTTGGCAGGATAGTTTGCCTTGCGCCACATAGAATTGGAACATCGTATGGCAAGGCGGCAGCGCCATCTTGTCCACCTCCGCCACATTCCAGGCCGACACCAGCATGCGCCGGGAATCGGGATGGTTGCGGATTAGTTCGATGACATTCGAGAGCTGGTCGATGGTCCGTCCGTCAGGAGTGGGCCAGGAACGCCACTGGTGTCCGTAAACCGGTCCCAATTCCCCGTTTTCATCCGCCCACTCGTCCCAGATGGAGACCCCGTGGTCTTTGAGATACTTGATATTGGTGTCACCGGCGATGAACCACAAGAGTTCGTAAATGATGCTCTTGAGGTGCACTTTCTTGGTGGTCAGCAAGGGGAAGCCTTGCGAAAGGTCGAAGCGCATCTGACGGCCGAACACGCTCTGGGTGCCCACGCCGGTACGGTCTTCCTTCATCACGCCGTTTTCGCGGATGTCTCTGAGTAAGTCAAGGTATTGTTTCATTGGATGGAAAATGCAAAAATGATGGCCTGCTGGTAGGTTTCGCCCGGACGGAGGACGGGGGAAGGATACTCGGGCTTGTTGGGCGCGTCCGGGAAATTCTGGCACTCGATGGCCACGCCGTCATAGTCCTCGTAGCGGTGTCCGTTCTTGCCGACGGGGCAGCCGCTCAGCCAGTTGCCCGTGTAGATCTGCACACCGGGCTGGGTGGTGGTCACCTTGACCGCAATCCCGCTCTCGGGGGCATACAGCACGGCCGCATCCTGCAATTGACCGGGCTGCGCTCCGTCAATGACCCAGCAGTTGTCGTAACCCTTGCCGAAACGGAGGGCGTCGAAGTCTGCCTTGATCTCTGCTCCCAGCGTCTTGGGGGTGATGAAATCCATTGGCGTACCGGCCACGGGTACGCTTTCGCCCAGGGGAATCAGGCTGTCACTTGTCGGCAGGTATTCGGATGCGTTGAGCGTAAGTTCGTGGTCGAAAATATTTCCCTTTCCTTCCCCTTTTAGATTGAAATACACGTGGTTGGTCAGGTTCAGAATGGTGGGCGCGTCCGACTTTCCACTCAAGGTGAGCGTCAGGCAGTTGTCTTCGCTCCACTCGTAACGGGCGACGACATCCACTGCGCCGGGATAGCCCATTTCTCCATCTTCCGCGCTGTAGAGAAACTCCACCGCCTCACCGTCGATGCGGCTTTCCCACACCTGATTCTGGAAACCCTCGGGGCCGCCGTGCAGGTGGTTGGGCCCATTGTTGACAGGGAGGGTGTATTCCTTACCGTCCAGGGTGAAATGGCCCAGCGCGATGCGGTTGGCGTAGCGTCCGGGGATTTTTCCGAAGCAGGGACCGTCGTAGAAATAACTGTTCGCCTCGGGATAGCCCAGCACGACGTCGGTCAGTTTCCCATTCTTGTCAGGCACGACAATGGAAACGATATTGGCGCCCACGCTGCTCAATTCCACATAAGCGCCGCTTTTGTTGGTCATCCGGTACAGCCAGATATCCTGTCCGTCGTTCTTCTTTCCGGGAGCCGTCTTGGACTTACCCCAAAGCGTTTTCGTAAGGGTCATAACAGTTTCTCCAATTGGTGATACATTCTATTTTCAGGCGCATCCTTCAGCACCACTTTTTTCTCCTTGTCGAGCAGGTAGAGCGAGGGGATGGCCCGCACGTCGTACAAATGGTCCGTGCGGATGACGAGATTGTGGTCGTAGCCGTTGTACCAGTTGTCGGGGTAGTAGGGCATATAGTCATACCAACCCGTCATATCCTCGTCGATATATACATTGACCACCGCCAGTTTTTTGTCGGCAATCTTGGCATCCAATCCCGGCATCGCCTTGAGCGTCTCGATGATGTCTTTGCAGGCGTGGCAGCCCGGGTTGCTGAAAAAGAGCAAAGTCCAGTCGGCCTTGATGCCATACAGCGTCCGGATGCGTCCGTTTTTGTCCGAAAAAGCGAAATCAGCGGCCTTCGTTCCGATGCGGTTGAGCGAGCAACCGACGGCCTGTTTGGCATATTTGGCCCGGTGCAGTGAATCCTGCAGCGGACTTTCCGCCAGCCGGCGGCACAAAGGCAGGTACATTTCCTCATCCCGCATCGGCGAGTTGGGGTCGTACAGATAGCGGCAGGCAACGTCCACCGTTCCTTCGTAGATATTGGAACTGCTGTCCGCTTCTTCGCACAGGACAAGACGGTCATAGAAACTGCCGACCGCCGTCTCGTACGAGGCCGGTCCCGCTTCCATCATCACATACAACCAGTTGGAAAAGGCTTGTTCCACATCTCCACGGGGCACTCCACCGATGTGCAGCGAGTCGCACAACAAATCGTGCTGGGAGGTATCGGCGAAACGGTCCCAATAATGCCTGAGGGTGAAATTCCGAGCCTCTACTTCGTTCTGGGAAAGGAGAGAAGGCACGCTGACCGGCGGAAATGCCCTCGTCCGCGCTTTTTCCTCCACCTTCCCCTTGCAGGAGACGGCCAGGACGGCCACCGCCAGCAGGCACACGAATACGTGGGAAAGTAGGTGCTTGGACATTTTCATTATTGGTCGCTTTTGAGAATCATACCCATCTTGGCCTCGGAAATGTTGATGATGAAATCACCGATTTTTTCCAGTTCCGAAACGAGGTCGATGTAATAGACACCGGTCGTGTATTGATATTGGTCCGTCTCCAGGTTGGCGATGTGTTCTTCCCGTAGGTCGTTGCGGCAGGTGTTGATATCCCGTTCCGCCTCGACTGCCTGGGAGATATCCTTCAAGTCGGGGTTGCGCAGGTTCTCGAGCATCACCTTATAGGCGACATCCACCAGGTCGGCCAGATGGTTGATCTTGGCGAACATTTCTTCGTCGAACATCTTGCCGTGGTTGAATTTGCGCTGGAGCAGACGGCCGATGGCGTCACCCGAGTCGCCCAACGATTCCATTTCCCCGATCATCTTGTACATAATCTTGATGCGGTCGGCGGAAGATTCGGAAAGCTCTCCTTTGGAAACCTCATTGAGGTAGGTGGAAATCTCGTATTCGATGCGGTCGGTAATCTGCTCGTACTTGACAAGTTTTTCGTTGATTTTCTCGAATTTGTCCGGGTCCGTCTCATTGATGGCAGCACGGATGTATTCGAAGTCGCGGTAGCAGATTTCTCCGAAATGAATCAGTTCCTGATTGGCTTCGTTGAGAGAAAGCTCGGCGGCGGCCAACGGACCGGCGCTGATGTATTTGAGCCGGAAGACTTCCTCTTCGTCGCCTTTGGGTGCGGGCACCATCCAGGTTACCGTCTTCTCGATCAAAGGAATGAACCAGATGAGAATGAGGGTGTTGATGACATTGAAGAGGGTGTGCAGGGTGGCGACGCAATAGGGCAGGCTGGCGACCAATGCGCTCGTGTTCTCTCCGAATGAGGTCGTGACGGGGTTGGGAAAACCGAAACCTTCGACAATCACGCCAATCAGCGACAGGAACGGTTTGAACAGGCAGAGCACCCAGATGACGCCGAATACATTGAACAGCATATGGGCGCGAGCCGTCCTTTTGGCGGAGACGTTACCCACGGAAGCCGCGATGTTGGAGGTGATGGTCGTTCCGATGTTCTCACCGAGCACCATCGCCGCCGCCATCGTGAAGGGAATCACGCCGGCCGACACCAAGAGCATCGTCAGGGACATCGTGGCGGCGGAAGATTGCAACATCAGCGTCATCGCCGCTCCGATGACCATAAACAGCAGGATAGAACCGAAGCCCCAGTTCGTCAGTGGCGCGAGGAAGCCGTGTACGGTCGGGCTGGACAGAATGGGGTAAGCCGTGTCTTTCAAGGTGGAAAGTCCGAGGAAGAGCAGGGCGAAACCCATGACGAACTCACCCAGGTTGCGTTTCTTCTGTCCTTTGATGCTCAGCAGGATGAATGCGAAGAACATCAGGGGGATGGCGATGGCGCCCAGGCTGAAAGAACCGTCGAAGGAGAGGGCGAAGAGCCAGGCGGTCACCGTCGTTCCGATGTTCGCGCCCATAATCACGCCAATCGCGTTGGTCAGGGCCATCAGACCCGCGTTCACGAAACTCACGAGCATCAAGGTGGTCGCTGTGGAAGACTGCACCAAAGCCGTCACCACAATACCTGTCAGCACGCATTTGAACCGGTTGGAGGTCATCGACGCGAGGAAACTGCGCATCGAGTCTCCCGCCAGTTTTTGAAGTCCGCCGCTCATCAGGGACATTCCGTAAAGGAACATTCCCAGGCAGCCCAGCATTTTAAGGACTTGGAAAATCGTATCCATCGCCGTTAGTTATTATAATTCACAAAAAGACGTGTACGTTGGTTGAGATAGGCTTTCAGGTCCTCCCATTTGTAATAGGGGCCCTGAGCCGTTTGCAACTTGCCGAAACGGGAATCTTCTCCGTTGAACAGGAGTTTTACCAGGATGTCGCCCTGTTTTTTCGGCCAGCCCTTCGGGGCATAAAAAACGAGTTGCAGATTGGTCGCCATCATCGAACGGAAGGTCTGGAACCAATAGCACAACTCGTCATTGTTGGCCGGCTGGGTGTCGAAATCCTCGATATCGGCAATCATCAGCAGGGTCATCAGGCAGTGGTCGTGTCCGAAACGAAGGTCGGCCCCCCGCTCGCCTTGGGCGATACGCGCATCCGCCTTGGCAATCATATCGTCATATATGGAAGAGCAAGCCGTCTTGTATTCGTAGTACTCCCGGAAACGCTCATAGTTGTCACACTCCCACATAATCGCGAACTCTTCCGGGGTGAACAGACCGTCCAAATCCACGCGGCAGTCCTCCGGCAGGCTCTGCATGCCGCCGACCAGCATATACAATTGGAAAAACACCTCGAAAGGAGTCCGTCCGTCCAGACAACGGTCCGTATCTTTGAACATACGTCCCAAGACCTCTTTGTAGGTGGGGAAATGACGCAGGAAATACTCTTCAGAGGTTTCCGCATACGGATTGATCAGCTCCGGTCCTTTGTATTGGAGGGGATTGTTCTTGGTGTTGGGCCGGGTGGCCTGCATCTCGATCAGTCCCTGATGCTCATAAACGGCGATATTGGGGCGCAAGCGTGCCACCTCGACACAGAAAGCTCCCATACTGATGATGCTGCGCGGGGTGGGTGAGGAAACAGCATCCACGCGGGCTCCTTTGCGGAACGCTGCGGGGAAAGAGTTGATCATCGTCTTGGCGATAAATTGGTGCTGTTCCCAGCCCAGCGGGGTCAGGTCTCCCACGCGCAACTCCGCCGTTTCATTGAACGCTTGCATCCGGGCGTAGAGCTGCTTTCCGAATTCGGTCAGTCCATCCTTTTCATCCTCGGCTTTCAACATACGGACAATCATTCCGTAGGTGCGGGGTGTGTAGGCGTAGCGCGAACCGTGACGGCCGTAATGGCTCACATAAAAGGCCTCATAGCCTTTGGGCGCAGCGCTGGCCGCTTTCGGGCTGCAGTCGTAAATGGCGTCAAGCCCCGAGCATTTATTCCGGTCGGCGCGGACTTCTTCACGAACGTTGATCCGCTGGGCCCATACGGTAAGGACGGCCAGCAGAAGCAGCAGGGTGGAGAGTACTTTTTTCATATATCTTTTCAAGATGGATACAATCATCTACAAAGATAAAAAAAAGCATCTAAAAAAAGTCAAAAATGATTCTAAAAATCTGCAATCTTGAAAGGGTTGTAAGAAATATTTTTGTCAAAGGTGTCCACAGATTCCCGGACTTTCACCCATTGGACCACGCGGACGGTGAGGGGGAGGACCACAATCTCATAGACCACTTTGAACGATACCTGGCAGAGCATCATCGTGGCGAGCGTCCCGACGGGGAGCCCCCAGAAGGCGATAGGCATAAAAATCAAGGAATCAATTCCCTCGCCTGCCAGAGAGGAGACAATGGCGCGGATGCCGAAACGACGGCCCTCGGAGGCGACTTTCATCTTGCTCAGCACGGCGGCGTTGAGCCACGAACCGACCAGAAAAGCCAGCAGGGAAGCCGTTGCGATGCGCGGGGCCAGGTGGAAGATGTAGTTGAAATGCTCGGCGCCGTCCCAGAAGGGTGCTGCGGGCATCCAGACCAAAAACTGGCCGAAAATGACTACGAAGAAATTCATCGCGAAAGCCAGCCAGATGACCAGCCGCGCCTTGCGGTAGCCCCACACCTCGCAGATGCAGTCGTTGAGGATATACGAGATGGGAAACACCAGGACTGCCCCCGGTAAGTCGAGCCCAAAAATGTGAATGAGTTTGGCGGCGAAAAGGTTGGAAGCGACCAGACAGACGATAAACGTCACGGCCATCAATAGAAATAAAGGCGAGAATTTCTCTTTCATCTTTGCAGTTTTTAGAGTGGTACCTGTTACACTTGACCCGGCTTGAGGCGCTACGGACGGTTCGCGCTGGCTCATTCGCCGAATCTCGCTGCAAAGATAAGCAAAATTTGTTTTGCTTTTGTTGGCGCTCGGGCCTTTTGTCCCCGAAAGGGCGCTCACTCCATAAGAGATGTCGTGCAAGCCGAGCGAAAAACAAGTTTACTTGCTTTTCCGAGGCGAAGCCGACATTGTCGTGAAACGACAACACCGTTCGCACTTCCTTTCGGGGGACTATTTCGGCCCGAGCGCGAAAGGTACTAGTTCGGGGGGAAGTTATCTCCTGTCCGGGTTGCGCCGGGCAACAACCCTTTCGGGCCCGTGCTCGCCCGTCCAAGGATAACTTCCTTCCTCAAATGATGTTGTGCCGAGGGGGGCTCTACAGGGGCGTAAGATGATGCCTCGTCACGCAATGGGGGTTCGCTAGGGGGTATTGCGTGACGCGCCTGCTCCACAGGCCTCTCTGGCAATGGGTGCTCCACAACATCGTTTGACGAGCGTGAACGGTTGCCGGGTAGGGGGACCCGCCCACGAAAAAAGCCGTCGGAATCCGGCGGCTTTTCATATAGTTGGGTTCGCGTCGCGAACTTTCGCTGCGAGCGTGTCGAGTCGGAGCCTAGAACTCTTCGAGATTGAGTTCGGCGGCGTCGTTCTTCGAACTGACCAGAATCTCCTGGAATTCCTTCTGACCGGTACCGGCCGGGATGGCGTGACCGCAGATGACATTCTCCTTGAGGCCTTCGAGCGTATCGACACGGCCGCGAATGGCAGCTTCGGACAGCACCTTGGTCGTCTCCTGGAAGGAAGCGGCGGAGATGAAACTGTCGGTCTTCAAGGCCGCGCGGGTGATACCCTGGAGCATCTGGCAAGCCGTGGCGGGATACGCGTCGCGCACTACCATCTGTTTCTTGCCCTGACGCTCGAGCGAGGACTGCTCGGCGCGGAGGTCGCGGGAAGAGATGATGTCACCGACGAAGTACTTCTCGGAATCACCGGCATCCTTGATGAAACTCTTGCCATAGAGGCTGTCGTTGGTGTCGCGGAAGACCACTTTGTCCACCAGTTCTTCCTGCAGGAAGTCGGTGTCGCCGGGATCTTCGATCTTCACCTTGCGCATCATCTGACGGACAATGATTTCGAAGTGCTTGTCGTTGATTTTCACACCTTGCAGACGGTACACTTCCTGAATCTCGTTGACGATGTATTCCTGGACCTTGACGGGACCGAGGATGTTCAGGATGTCGGTCGGGGAGATAGCACCATCGGAAAGTTTCATACCGGCCTTCACATAGTCGTTCTCCTGAACCAGGATCTGACGGGTGGTAGGCACGAGGTACACTTTCTTGTCACCCTCTTTGTTGGTGATGGTGATTTCCTGGTTACCGCGTTTGATGCCGCCCATCGTGACCTCACCGTTGATTTCGGAAAGGATGGCAGGATTGGACGGGTTACGGGCCTCGAAGAGTTCCGTGATACGCGGCAGACCGCCGGTGATATCGCTGGACTTACCGAACTTGCGGGGGATCTTGATGATGATGTCACCGGTCTTGACAACATCGCCGTCGCTGACCATTACGTGGGCATCCACCGGGAGGTTGTATTTGCGCAGAATCTCGTTGTTCTCGCCGACCACCAGAATCGCAGGAGTCTTGTTCTTATCCTGGGAAGCGATGGTCACCTTGTCGCGGACCTGGCTGAATTCATCACCGATTTCCTCGCGATAGGTCTGCCCGTCGATCATATCCTCGAAGCGGATAGTACCCGCGTTTTCGATGATGGTGATGGCGTTGTAGGCATCCCACTGGCAGATCAGGTCGCCCTTGACCACCTTGTCCCCGTCTTTCTTGAAGAGGATGGAGCCATAAGGAATATCGTATTGGGAATAGGTGATACCCGTATTCTCATCGATAATCTTGACTTCCGTCGTGCGGCTGACGACCACTTCCTGTTTTTCACCGTTGTCCAGTACGCGGTCGATGGTACGCAATTCGGAGAATACCAGTTTGCCGTTGTACTTGGAGGTGATGGAACTGTCGGCCACCGCAGAGGAGGAAGTACCACCGGAGTGGAAGGTACGGAGCGTCAGCTGGGTACCCGGCTCACCGATGGACTGGGCGGCGATGACGCCGACCACCTCACCTTTCTCGACCATGCGGGTCGTAGCCAGGTTACGGCCGTAACACTTGGCGCAGACACCCTTGCGGCTCTCGCAGGTGAGAACGGAACGGATCTCGACTTGTTCGATAGGGAGGCTCTCGATGGTCGCGGCGATGTCTTCGGTGATTTCCTCGCCGGCCGCCACGATGAGGTCTCCGGTCAACGGATTGTACACATCGTGCACGGGGCAACGGCCGAGGATGCGCTCGCCGAGCGTCTCGACGACTTCGTCCTTGCTCTTGATGGCCGTCGCAATGAGGCCGCGGAGCGTACCGCAGTCTTCCTCGTTGATGATGACATCGTGGGAGACATCCACCAGACGACGCGTCAGGTAACCGGCATCCGCCGTTTTCAAAGCGGTATCGGCCAGACCTTTACGGGCACCGTGGCTGGAGATGAAGTACTCGAGCACCGACATACCCTCCTTCAAGTTGGAGATAATCGGGTTCTCGATGATTTCCGCACCGGAAGCACCGGATTTCTGCGGCTTGGCCATCAGACCACGCATACCGCAGAGCTGTTTGATCTGGGATGTGGAACCACGGGCTCCGGAATCCAGCATCATGAAGACAGGGTTGAAACCTTGCTTGTCGCCGGCAATCTGTTTGCCCACGGCATCACCGATACGGTGGTCGATGCTCGTCCAAAGGTCGATGACCTTGTTGTAACGCTCGCTGTTGGTAATCAAACCCCAGGAGAACTGTTCCTTGATTTCGCCGACCTTCTTGTAACCGTCTTCGATGAGGGCCTGTTTCTCCTCGGGGATGAGCACATCTTCGAGGTTGAAGGACAAACCGCCCTTGAAAGCCATATAGTAACCGAGGTTCTTGATATCGTCGAGGAACTTCGCCGTACGGGAAATACCGGTGTTCTTGATGACCAGGGAAATGATGTTCCGCAGGGATTTCTTGCCAAACACTTCGTTGACATAGGGAACCTCGTCGGGAACGAATTTGTTGACCATGATACGTCCGGCCGTCGTTTTCACGAGATGCGTGCCTTTGCTGGCATCCATCTTGTCCACCGGCATACGCACGCTGATTTCGGCGTGGATTTCGATGGCCTTCTCATTGAGGGCGATAATCACTTCCTCGGGGCCGTAGAAGGTCTTGCCTTCTCCCTTGGCACCCGGACGGATCTTGGTGATGTAGTACAGACCGAGTACCATGTCCTGGGAAGGAACGGTGATAGGCGTACCGTTGGCCGGGTTGAGGATGTTGTGGCTACCGAGCATCAGCAGCTGAGCCTCCAGGATGGCGGCATTGCCCAACGGGAGGTGAACAGCCATCTGGTCACCGTCGAAGTCGGCGTTGAAAGCCGTACAAGCGAGCGGGTGCAACTGAATGGCCTTACCCTCGATCATACGGGGCTGGAACGCCTGGATACCGAGACGGTGCAGGGTCGGAGCACGGTTGAGGAGCACGGGATGACCTTTCATCACATTCTCCAGGATATCCCAGATAACGGGATCCTTGCGGTCCACAATCTTCTTCGCGCTCTTGACCGTCTTGACGATGCCACGCTCGATGAGTTTGCGGATGATGAAGGGTTTATACAGTTCGGCCGCCATATATTTGGGCAGACCGCACTCGTGCATGTTGAGTTCAGGACCCACGACGATAACCGAACGGGCGGAGTAGTCCACACGTTTACCGAGCAAGTTCTGACGGAAACGGCCCTGTTTTCCTTTGAGGGAGTCGGACAGGGACTTGAGCGCGCGGTTGGCTTCGCTCTTGACGGCGGAAGACTTCTTGGAGTTGTCCAGCAAGGAGTCGACGGCCTCTTGGAGCATACGCTTCTCGTTGCGCAGAATCACGTCCGGAGCCTTGATTTCAATCAGTTTCTTGAGACGGTTGTTGCGGATGATCACCCGGCGATACAAGTCGTTCAAATCGGAGGTGGCGAAACGGCCGCCGGCGAGGGGAACGAGGGGACGCAGGTCGGGAGGGGTGACAGGAATCACCTGCAGGATCATCCATTCGGGGCTGTTGATACCCTTGGACTCCTGGAACCATTTGACGATGGTCAGGCGTTTGAGCGCCTCGGCCCTTCTCTGCTGGGATTTCTCCGTGGCAATCTTCGCGCGCAGTTCGTGGGCGAGGGCATCCACGTCAATCTCGCGCAGGAGCTTGAGAATGGCGCTGGCACCCATTTCCGCAATGAACTTGTTGGGGTCGTCATCTTTGAGGGATTCGTTCTCAGGGAGGCTGTCCATCACTTCCCAGTACTCTTCTTCGGAAAGAAGGTCCATTTTGGGATGGTTGGAAGCGCCCTGCTGGAGGACGATGTATTTCTCATAATAGATGACAGCTTCCAATTTCTTGGAGGGAAGACCGATCATCGCACCGATTTTGTTCGGCGTGGATTTGAAATACCAGATATGGGCGACGGGGACGGTGAGTTCGATGTGACCCATCCGTTCGCGACGTACCTTCTTCTCGGTGACTTCCACACCGCAACGGTCGCAGACGATGCCGCGATAGCGGATTCTCTTGTACTTTCCGCAGAAGCACTCGTAGTCTTTGGTGGGGCCGAAAATCTTCTCGCAGAAGAGTCCGTCCTTTTCAGGCTTGTAGGTCCTGTAGTTGACGGTTTCCGGCTTCAAAACTTCGCCGGACGAGCGCTCTTTGATCTCTTCCGGAGAGGCGAGAGAGATGCTGATCTTGTCGAAGTTGGTCTTAGCCTTCTTTTCTTTGTTATAGGTAGGCATATTTCTTTAAAAATTTTCGTAAGCTATTAGTCCAAAGTCACTTTGAGGCCGAGACCCCTGAGTTCGTGCAGGAGCACGTTGAGCGATTCGGGAATGCCCGGAGTAGGCATCAGGTCACCCTTGACAATCGCCTCATACGCCTTGCTCCGTCCGACCACGTCGTCAGACTTGACGGTGAGGATTTCCTGGAGGATGTTGGAGGCGCCGAAGGCTTCGAGAGCCCAGACTTCCATTTCTCCCAGACGCTGACCGCCGAACTGGGCCTTACCACCGAGCGGCTGCTGGGTGATGAGTGAGTAGGGACCGATACTACGGGCGTGCATCTTGTCGTCAACCATATGGCCGAGCTTGATCATATAGATGACACCCACGGTAGCAGGCTGGTCGAACCATTCGCCCGTACCACCGTCACGGACATAAGTCTTGCCGTAGCGAGGCACACCGGCTTTGTCGGTGTAGGCGCAAATGTCTTCGAGGGAAGCACCGTCGAAAATAGGCGTCGAGAACTTCAGACCGAGCTGCTGGCCCGCCCAACCGAGAACGGTTTCGTAAATCTGACCGAGGTTCATACGGGAAGGCACGCCGAGGGGGTTGAGCACGAGATCGACGGGAGTACCATCCTCGAGGAACGGCATATCCTCATCGCGCACAATCTTGGCGACGATACCCTTGTTACCGTGGCGTCCGGCCAACTTGTCACCCACGCGGATTTTCCGTTTGCGGGCCACATAGACCTTGGCCAGTTTCATCACGCCGTTGCCCAGTTCATCGCCGATCTTGATGCGGTCGATTTCCTTGTTGCAAGCCGTGGCGGCCACTTTGCAGGCCGTACAATAGTTATTGATCAAATCCTTGATAAGGGCGTTGGCGCTCTTGTCGGAGGTCCACTTGTTGGAAATGATGTTGTCGTAATCCTTGATGTCCTTGAGGGCTTCTTCGGTGATGACTTTGCCTTTGGCAATCACTTCCATGCCATAGAGGTCGCTGATACCGGCGCTCTTCTTGCCGGCGGCCAGGACGATGAGCTTGTCGATGAACTTGCTGCGGAGGTTGGTGAGCACACGGCGAAGTTCCTCTTCTTTCTTGGAGATGAGAAGCTTCTGGTCGCTCTTGCTGCCGCGTCCTTCTTTGGCAGCCTTGCTGTAGAGGGCGGTCTTGATGACCGTACCACTGAGGGAAGGCGTAGCCTTGAGAGAAGCATCCTTGACCTCGCCGGCCTTGTCGCCGAAGATGGCGCGCAAGAGTTTCTCTTCCGGAGAAGGCTCGCTCTCGCCCTTAGGCGTAATCTTACCGACCATGATGTCACCCGGCTCGACGTGGGCGCCGATGCGGATGATACCGTCTTCGCCGAGATCCTTCGTCGCATCATCGCTGATGTTGGGGATATCGGAGGTCAGCTCTTCGGGACCGCGTTTGGTCTCGCGCACTTCCGTCAGGAATTCATCCACGTGGACGGAGGTGAGGATGTCTTCGCGGATCATCCGTTCGGAAATCACGATAGCGTCCTCATAGTTGTAACCCTTCCAAGGCATGAAGGCCACTTTCAGGTTGCGTCCGAGGGCGAGTTCGCCGTTCTGCGTCGCATAACCTTCGGTGAGAATCTGACCCTTGGTCACCTTGTCACCCTTGCGGACGACCGGTTTGAGCAAGATGGTCGTGCTCTGGTTGGTGCGGCGGAAGATAGGCATCTTGTACACCGTGATATCCGGGGTGAAGCTGACGAATTCCTCGTCTTTGCTTCTCTTATATTTAATGTGAATCTCGTTGGCGTCCACATAGATGACTTCGCCATCCTTTTCGGCCATGATCTGGGTGCGGGAGTCGATACAAACGCGCTCTTCCAGACCGGTACCCACGATAGGCGCTTCGGGGCTCAACAAGGGAACCGCCTGGCGCATCATGTTCGCACCCATGAGGGCGCGGTGGGCATCGTCGTGCTCGAGGAAAGGAATGAGGGAAGCCGCAACGGAAGCCAACTGGTTGGGCGCAACGTCCATATAGTTGACTTCTTCCTTGGTCACCACCGGGAAGTCGGCTTCGAGGCGGCACTGGATGCGGTCGTCAAGGATATTACCTTCATCGTCCATCTTGATGTTGGCGAGGGCGATCATCTGTCCTTCTTCCTCTTCGGCGCTCATAAACTTGCAGCCGGCCTCGGAAAGGTCCACCTTGCCGTTTTCCACCTTGCGGTAGGGCGTCTCGATGAAACCGAGGTCATTGATGCGGGCATAGACGCAGAGCGAAGAAATCAGACCGATGTTCGGACCTTCAGGGGTCTCGATCGGGCAGAGACGGCCGTAGTGCGTATAGTGCACGTCGCGGACTTCGAATCCGGCACGGTCACGGGAAAGACCGCCGGGGCCGAGAGCGGACAGACGCCGCTTGTTGGTCATCTCGGACAGGGGGTTGGTCTGATCCATGAACTGGGACAGCTGGCTCGTTCCGAAGAAGGAGTTGATTACGGAGGAAAGACCCTTGGCCGTAATCAGATCGATAGGAGCGAACTGCTCGGAATCGCGTACGTTCATCTTCTCACGGATGGTACGGGCCATGCGGGTGAGACCGGTGCTGAACTGGTTGGCCAGCTGCTCACCGACCGTACGGATACGACGGTTGCTCAGATGGTCGATATCGTCCAGTTCCGCTTTCTCGTTGATGAGGCGGATCGGTCTTGGTCAGCACGCGTTTTTCTTCGTCGATGGTCAAGCCCAATTTCTTGTTCAAACGGTTGCGCCCCACTTTGCCGAGGTCGTAACGCTTGTCGGAGAAGAACAACTTGTCAATCACTTCACGGGCCGTTGCATCATCGGGGGGCTCGGAGTTGCGAAGTTGTTTGTAGATATAGTTGACCGCATCGATTTCGGTGTTGGTCGTGTCTTTGTTGAGGGTGTTGAAGATGATTTCGTATTCCTTGGCCTCATTGCTCTCCTTCTGGAGGAGGATGGTGGTCACATTGGCGTTGCTGCCTTCGGCAATCATCGCGTTGAGCTTCTCGATCGTCTCATCGTTGAGTTCCTGACCGCGCTCGATGATGCTTTCGCTGCGCTCAATGGGAATCACTTCACCGGTATCTTCATCAATGAAATCTTCCGTCCAGACCTTGAGCACCTTGGCGGCGAAGAGCCGGCCCTTGTTGGCCTCGAGGTTCTCGGGCGTGATTTCGTATTCGTCCGCAAGGTCGTAAATGTTGATGATGTCCTTGTCGGAGCTGAACCCGATGGCGCGCCGGAGCGTGGTCACGGGCAGCTTCTTCTTGCGGTCGATATAGGCGTACATCACATTGTTGATGTCCGTGGCAAACTCAATCCAGGACCCCTTGAACGGAATCACACGGGCGGAATAGAGTTTGGTGCCGTTCGCGTGCTGGCTCTGGCCGAAGAACACGCCGGGCGAGCGGTGCAGCTGGGACACGATGATGCGCTCGGAACCGTTGATGATAAAGGTACCGCCGGGCGTCATATAAGGAATGTCCCCGAGGAACACGTCTTGAATCTTCGTTTCGAAGTCTTCGTGCTCGGGATCGCTGCAGGAAAGGCGGAGTTTTGCCTTAAGGGGAACACTGTAGGTGGCACCCCTTTCCAGACATTCATCGATCGTATATTTAGGGGGCTCGATGAAATAGTCTATGAACTCTAGTTCATAATTGTTTCGGGTATCTTCAATAGGAAAAACCTCCCTGAAAACCTGATATAGGCCTTCGTTGCGACGATTGTCGGGCGTGGTGTCCAGTTGGAAGAAGTCCTTGAACGACTTCAACTGAACCTCAAGCAAATCCGGGCAATCGAGAACATTTTTGGAGGACGCAAAAGAGATACGTTTTGCTTTAGTCTTTTGTGACATTCTTTCTGCCTTTAGAAAAAACTGAATATGACAAAAGGTTTAGGGCCGCTGTTGGCCCTAAACCTGGTAAGAAACCCCTTATCCGAGGGGAGAAGCGAAGCTATTTAACCTCAACTTCTGCTCCGGCTTCTTCGAGGGTGGACTTGATTTCTTCGGCCTCAGCCTTAGAAACTTTCTCCTTGATGATCGAATCAGGAGCCTTGTCAACAAGGTCTTTCGCCTCTTTCAAGCCGAGACCGGTAATGTCCTTAACGGCTTTGACGACCTGAAGTTTGGCCTGTCCGGCGGAAACGAGAATGACGTTGAATTCGGTCTGCTCGGCGGCGCCACCTTCAGCGGCACCAGCGGCTGCAACGGCCACCTGAGCGACTGCGGGCTCGATACCGTACTCTTCTTTAAGAACCTGAGCGAGTTCCTGGACTTCTTTTACAGTAAGGTTAACCAACTCTTCTGCAAGAACTTTGATGTCTGCCATAATTTTGAATGTTTTTTATTGTTAATAATATTATTCTGCTTTTTTCTCCTCGAGGGTCTTGAGGAGACCGGCAATCTTCTGCCCGCCAGCTTGCTGCAGCATAAGCACGATGTCGGCGATGAGTTCTTCGCGAGACTTGATCGAGCACAGCGTATTCAGCTGATCCGCTCCGATGTAAGCGCCGCTCTCGACGAGATAGGCCGCTTTCAAGACGGGTTTCTCCAGTCCGTCCTCGTTGAATTTCTTGATCAAACGAGCCGGAGCGTTGAGGGGAGGATTGCAATACATAATGGCCGTAGGGCCTTCGAGTGAACTCAGTACTTTCTTCACTTCCTCGTCAGCCACCTTTTCGAGCGCTTTGGTCATCAAGGTGTTTTTCACGACGCTGAGGACGATGCCTTTTTCAAAGCAGGCCCGGCGAAGTTTGGAAGTGTTTTCAGCGTCCAGTCCGGAAATGTCGGTGACGTAGAAATTGGGCGTCTGCTCAAGTTGCGCCGAGATGGACTCGATTACTTTGGCTTTATCTTCTTTTCTCATAATCTTGTCGTTTATTCAGCACTGCTGAGAGATTTCACATCAATAGCCACGCCGGCGCTCATCGTAGAGCACAGGGACACGGACTTTACGTAAGTACCTTTCAAGGTAGAGGGTTTGAGCTTGATGACTTCATCAATGACGGCTCTAGCGTTGGCCTGGATCTGTTCCACGCTGAAGGACACCTTACCGATCCCGGTGTGGATGATTCCGGTCTTGTCGACCTTGAAGTCGATCTTACCAGCCTTCACGTCCTTGACGGCGGCGGCGATATCCATCGTCACCGTACCGGTCTTGGGGTTCGGCATCAAGCCGCGAGGACCGAGGATACGGCCGATCGCACCGACTTTGGCCATAACGGAGGGCGTACAGATGATGACATCCACATCCGTCCAACCGCCTTTGATTTTCTCAATGTAGTCATCGAGACCGACGTAATCGGCACCCGCCTCTTTGGCTTCCGTCTCCTTGTCAGGAGTACAGAGCACGAGGACGCGCACCTGCTTACCCGTACCATAGGGGAGGGTGACCACGCCACGCACCATCTGGTTCGCTTTGCGAGGATCCACACCCAAGCTCATGGCAAGCTCTACCGTAGCGTCAAATTTCGTGAAGGTGATGTCCTTCACAATAGCGCACGCTTCGGAGAGTTTGTATTCCTTGGTCGCGTCAAACTTGACGGCGGCCGCTTTCTGATTTTTCGTTAACTTTCCCATAATGCGTGTCTTTATTTGATGTCGGCAGGAAATTCGCCTTGCACTTTGATACCCATACTTCTTGCAGTACCGGCGACCATGGACATGGCGGATTTGAGGGTAAAGCAATTCAGGTCGGGCATTTTGTTTTCGGCAATCGCTTTCACCTGATCCCAGGTAATGGTCGCGACTTTCTTGCGGTTCGGCTCGGCGGATGCCGTCTGAATCTTGGCCGCTTCCTTAAGCTGGACAGCCACAGGGGGCTGCTTGACCTCGAAGCTGAACGATTTGTCCGAATAAACGGTGATAACGACCGGCAACACTTTTCCGGCACATTCGGGCGTCTGCGTGCGAGCATTGAACTGCTTGCAGAAGTCCATAATGTTCAATCCTTTGGAACCGAGAGCGGGACCTACCGGAGGTGAAGGATTGGCGGCGCCACCTTTGATTTGGAGTTTAATAAACCCGGTAACTTCTTTTGCCATTTTGTTGTTATTCTTTTGTTACTTGGGTAAAGGTGAGCTCGAGCAAGGTCTTTCTGCCGAAAACCATTACCGCAATTTTCAGTTTACTACGATCTTCGATGATTTCTTCCACCGTTCCGTCGAAACCGTTGAAGGGACCGTCAACAATCTTGACTGCCTCTCCAATGGCGAAGTCGACCAGCGTCTCTCCCTCGGACTGTGCATTTTCGTCCTGGGTTCCCAGGATACGACGGACCTCCTCATCGCGAAGGGGAACCGGATTGGGGTCACCTTTCTTCTGCGTGAGAAAACCGGTCATATGGGGGACCTCATTACGGATAATGTACTGGAGTTCTCCGGTGAGTTCCGCCTCAATGAGGACATAGCCGGGGAAAATCAGCTTTTCGGTGCATACCCGTTTCCCGTCCTTGACCTTGTACACCTTTTCGGTAGGGACAATGACTTGTCCTACCAAATGGCCGAGGCCAAAACGTTCAATCTCTTTTTCCAGGTATTCCTTGGCTTTCTTTTCCTTTCCGCCAACGGCCCTCAAAACATACCATTTCATTGTGCTTTCGCTCATGTCAACAGTGTTTTAGAGGTTGTAGATGAAGGACATCAGATGCTGGAAGGTGAAATCCATAGCGAAAATGATAATGGCGAGAATGACAGATGCCACCATCACCACGACGGCAGAATTCTGCAACTTGTCCCAAGTCGGCCAAGTTACCTTGTGCGTCAACTCCGCATAGGACTCTTTGAGATAATTAATAAACTTACTCATCTTTACCTTTAATGAGACACCTTCTCCGATTGGAAGCGGTGGAGCAGGCGCCCGTTAAACATTGTCAAATCGTAACCTTTGACATTGGCAGGGGAAGCAGGATTCGAACCCACATCGACGGTTTTGGAGACCGCTGAACTACCCTTGTTCTATTCCCCTAAAAAGGTGGGTGTGACGCTTTCGTGCCGCACCCACCATTTAACGTGCAGTGGATTAGTCGAGGATCTTGGTAACCTGACCGGAACCGACGGTACGGCCACCTTCGCGGATAGCGAAGCGGAGACCCTGGTTCAAAGCCACGGGATAGATCAAATCCACGGTGATGGTAACATTGTCACCAGGCATCACCATCTCGATACCCTCGGGCAGCGTGATTTCGCCGGTAATGTCAAGGGTACGGATGAAGAACTGAGGACGATAGTGGTTGTGGAAAGGAGTGTGGCGGCCACCCTCGTCTTTCTTCAACACATAGATCTCAGCCTGGAATTTCTCGTGAGGATGGATGGTGCCGGGTTTGGCAAGCACCTGACCTCTCTTGATTTCCTTCTTGTCGATACCACGGAGGAGGAGACCGACGTTGTCACCGGCTTCACCCTCGTTGAGGATCTTGCGGAACATCTCAACACCCGTAACGGTGGTCTTCTTGGGCTCTTCGCCGAGACCCACGATTTCAACCTCGTCGCCAGTGTGGATAACACCCGTCTCGATACGACCGGTAGCAACGGTACCGCGGCCGGTGATGGAGAAGATGTCCTCGATAGGCATCAGGAACGGTTTCTCGTTGTCACGAGGAGGGATGGGAATGTAGCTGTCAACAGCGTCCATCAATTCCATAACTTTGGCCTCGTAGGTGGGGTCGCCGTTGAGGGCGCCGAGAGCGGAACCACGGATAACCGGGGCTTCGTCACCGTCGAAGTCATAGGAGGAGAGGAGGTCGCGAACTTCCATTTCCACGAGGTCGATCATTTCGGGATCGTCCACGATATCAACTTTGTTCAAGAACACCACGATGCGGGGAACGTTCACCTGACGGGCGAGCAGGATGTGCTCACGGGTCTGGGGCATAGGACCATCGGTAGCGGCCACCACGAGGATGGCGCCGTCCATCTGCGCAGCACCGGTAACCATGTTCTTCACATAGTCGGCGTGGCCCGGGCAGTCAACGTGAGCATAGTGACGGGTGGCCGTCTGATACTCGACGTGGGCGGTGTTGATGGTGATACCACGCTCTTTCTCCTCGGGTGCGTTGTCGATGGAGTCGAAGGAACGGACATCGGAAAGACCTTGTTTGGCCAACACGGTGGTGATGGCGGCGGTAAGGGTCGTTTTACCGTGGTCGACGTGGCCGATCGTACCAATGTTTACGTGCGGCTTGTCTCTTTGAGCCGGTGGAGAGAATTGAACTCTCGACCTCTTCCTTACCAAGGAAGCGCTCTACCCCTGAGCTACACTGGCGGTCATTCTTTGGAGCGGGAGCCGAGGTTCGAACCCGCGACCCTTAGCTTGGAAGGCTAATGCTCTACCAACTGAGCTACTCCCGCAAAATTTCCGAGTGGGAGAGGATGGATTCGAACCACCGAAGGCATAGCCAGCAGATTTACAGTCTGCCCCATTTGGCCACTCTGGTACTCTCCCAGTTGTTAAAGATCTTCTTTTGAGCCGATGGAGGGAGTCGAACCCACGACCCCGAGATTACAAATCACGTGCTCTGGCCAGCTGAGCTACATCGGCAGCTGCTTTCCCCCGCACAAGCCGCAAAAGGGACTGCAAAGGTAAAAATAATTTTTTATTCTACAAATCTTTTCCAGAAATTTTTGCGTATCTTCGCGCTCCCGACAAGGGGTATGAGGCGTTTTGTGTAAATTTGTATGAAATTTTTCCGGTATTTTTGTCTTTTGTCGTCGTGGCTCATCGCTCCGTTGGGCTTGTCTGCGCGAGTCCCTTCCGGGGCGGGAATAACGGAGACCGAAGGCGCTTCCGAGCCGGCAACCCGGCTGGAAGAGGTGGCCGTGACCGGAAGCCGCGCTCCCTTGCAACTGGGACAGGGCGCCCGCATCGTGACGGTGCTCGACAGTCTTGCCATCCAGTCGCTGCCCGTCGTCACCATCAACGATTTGCTCAAATATGCTGTCGGCGTGGATGTGCGCCAGCGAGGCGTGGAAGGAATGCAGACCGACATCAGTCTGCGCGGCGGAAGTTTCGACCAGATTGCGATTCTGCTGAACGGCGTCAATATTTCCGATCCACAGACGGGGCACAATGCCGCAGACTTTCCCGTCGACGTCAGCCTGATTGAACGGATAGAAATTCTGGAAGGGCCTGCCTCGCGCGTGTACGGGACTTCTTCTTTATTAGGGGCCATCAATATCATCACCAAAAATGTTTCCGTCGCGCCGGAGGGCGAAGGAGGGGAGCGGGTTCGCAACCGGGGCGAGGTCAGTGCGCACCTGGACGGAGGTTCTTACCTGACTTTTGGGGGCGGAGCCGGAACGAGCATTCAGACCGGCGACTGGCCCCACAGTCTTTCTCTCTCCTACAGCCGTTCCAACGGCTACACCCGCAGCGCCGCCGGTACGCTCAATGGCGATTTCCAGGCCGTCAAAGCCTTTTACAGGGGCGGATACAAAGACCTTTTCTGGCAGGCGGGGATGAGCCTCAAGGATTTCGGTTCCAATACTTTCTACAGTGCCCGTTTCGACGACCAGTTCGAACATACCCTCAAAACCTTTGCGGCCATCGGGGCGGATACGAAAGCCGGTTTCCTGCATCTCAAACCCCTGATTTACTGGAATCATAGCCAGGACCGTTTCGAACTGTTCCGGGGCAAGCCGGAGGCCTATCCCTTCAACCACCACCGTACCAACGTGCTGTGCGCCAACCTGGGGGCCTGGTTCGAGACGGTGGCGGGTCGTACGGCTTTCGGGGCAGAATTCCGCAACGAGGACATCGCCAGCACCAATCTGGGCGAGCCTCTGGCCCGTCCGGACGGGGTGTATGTCGTGGGGCTCAACCGTACGCAAATGGCCTTCTACGCCGAACACAATGTGACGCTCCGTTGGTTTACCGCCTCCGTGGGGCTCACGGCGGCACGCAATACCGGCAGCGCGGAAGGTTTCGGCGTCTATCCGGGGGCGGACTTCAGCTTCCGTTTCCTCCAGGACTGCAAAGTATACCTTAATTATAATGCGTCCTACCGCGTGCCGACTTTCACGGAACTGTATTATTCCGTGGGCGGGCATCAGGCGGACAAGAATCTCAAATCCGAAAAAATGCACGCGGCGGAGCTGGGCGTCAAATACCTTCGTCCCGGGATCAGGGCCATCGTGAGTGTCTGGTACCACTATGGGATGGATTTGATCGATTGGATCAAGGAGACGCCGGAGGCCGACTGGAAAAGTGTCAATCATACCCGTTTGAACGCCTTCGGACAGGAGGTTACTCTGCGTCTGGATTTTCCGCAGCTGCTGGGGTGGTCCGTCTGGCAAAACCTGCAAGTGGCTTACAGTCACATTGACCAACGAAAAGATTTAGGGGCGGAGAATATCCAGTCGCTCTATGCCTTGAACCACCTGCGTCATAAATTGGTTGTCCAGACCGATATCCGTCTATGGTCCAAGCTGTTTCTCAATCTGAGCTGCCGCTGGCAGGAACGCGAGGGAGTCTATGAACGTTACGAAGGCCTTGCTCCGACGGGTGAGTTCGTTCCCTATACGCCTTGCACGTTCCTGGATGCCCAACTGAGTTGGAATGCGGACAACTACCGGGTGTATTTCCAGGCGGACAATCTGCTCAACAAGCGCTGGTACGACCACGGGAACATTCCCCAGCCCGGCATCTGGTTCCGCCTCGGGGCCAGTTACACTTTTAAGTGGAAGATGTAGAGTGCCGGGTGTCAGGGCACGGGATCGTAGCCGGAGCCGCCGCCGGGACGGCAGCGAAGAATGCGTTTGACGCTCAGATAGAGTCCCTTGAACGGGCCGTATTTCTTGAATGCTTCCATCGCATACTGCGAACAGGTAGGCGTGAATCGGCAGGCCGGCGGAGTGAACGGGGAGATGCAGGTCCGATAAAAGGCAATCACCAGCAGGAAAGGGGCGTTGCCGATCCATTTCAATACTTCCTTCACGCTCATCTTTGGGGGGAGTCAGTTTGTTTTCCGAATGCGTCGATGCGGGCGATGACTTCTTTCATCGCGGACTCGATCTGCGCGTACTCTAAAACTTCCGCCGGCAGATAAAACACCATTACATCCACGGAACTATCCGGTTTGTTGCGGCGGTAGGCTTCCCGGATGCGTCGTTTCAGCAGGTTGCGGCGGACCGCCCGCTTGAAGTGGCGTTTGGGTACGCTGATGAGCAACCGGGCTTTAGGGCTGGTCTGTTTTGTCGCTTGATTGCCGTCAGCCGCTTTTTCACGTTCCAAAATGCAGACGCGGAAAATGCCGTCCACGGAGAAATAGCGCCCTTTGTTCAACAGAAGGGTGATGTCATTCTTGGCGCACAATCGCTCGCTTTTGGAGAAAGTTTGGCGCGGCGCCTCGGGCAAGGGGCGTTCGGCGGCCATTGTTAGCGTGTAAGGAAAATCTCTATCGCTTTGACGATGGAGGGAATCTGCGGCGTGGGAGCGGAAAGCGTGAGAGTGGACGTCGGCACTGGCATACAGGACGATGGCGTCGTAGGCGTGCAGATCCACTTTGCTGATATCCTCGGAAACCGGTTTGACGAACATGGCGGCCGTGACATCCATCGACGTCTTTTCGAAGGCGCGGGTGATGTCGGTGGAAAGGCTGCCCGAGGTGGCAATCAGGAACTTTTCACCCGTGTGGCGGGGCCCGATGGACGCAATGATGCTGTCCGGAGTGCCGTTTCCGAAGAAGATTTTCCGCTTGCGGTACACAATGTGTTTCTGCAGGTAGAGCGCCACATTTTCAGTCGAACAGAAGTACTTCATCGTCTCAGGAATCTTGACTCGCAGCTCCTCCGCCATCTTAAAAAAGGCATCGATCACGGTGCGGGAGGAAAATACAATGGCCGTGTATTCGGCCAGGTTGATTCGCTGCGCACGGAACTCTCGCGAGCTTAGCGCTTCGTTGCGGAAAAAGGGAATGAAATCAATGGCGACTCCCGTCTTCTCCATCAGCGGAGCGTACGGGGAGTTCACCTGAACGGCTTTTTGTGAGATGAGAATTTTCTTCTGTTGAGCCATAATCTTATTAAAAACCGGTTGCCTCAGAGGGCGTAATCCGAATTGGGCCGCAAAGTTACGAAAATTATTAGGGAATTAAAAAAATAGTTGTATCTTTGCATCCGCTTACCGAAAAGATGCCCAGGTGGCGGAATCGGTAGACGCGCTGGTCTCAAACACCAGTGCCGCGAGGCATGCCGGTTCGATCCCGGCCCTGGGTACGAAAAAAACGACTGGAAAATCCAGTCGTTTTTTTCATACCCATTTCATTCGACCCCCGTCGCTTTGCGACTGCCCCGGTGGGGCATGCCGCTTGGCTTTCAGCCTTCGCGGGCATCTTCGTGGCTCAACTTGTTACCAAGTCTCGCACACTGCGATGCGACGCCTGATGGCGTCTTTATAACTGGACAATCCAGCCATTTTTTCATACCCATTTCATTCGACCCCCGTCGCTTTGCGACTGCCCCGGTGGGGCATGCCGCTTGGCTTTTTATTCCAAAGGAATATCGTCGTGATGAACGGAGAGGGGAAGGTCTTTCTGCGAGGAGTAGAACATATAGAGGACGACGGGTTTTGTGCCGCGGTTCTCGCCGTGATGAACGGTGCCTACCATTTCTACGATAGCCTCACCCTCGTGCAGGGTCATCTCCGTGCCATCCTCGGCAATGATGGTCAGGTCGCCCTGTACCAAGATGCCGTAGTTCAGTACAGGATGGTGGTGCCAGCCAAGTTTCTTTCCGGCAGGAATCTCATACTTGATGGCTACCAGTTCCGGCTTGCCCTGCGGGTAATCGGGCAGTTCCACGCCGTCCCAGCTCTGGCTGGTGCGAAACATTTCGGTACTCCGTACCTCTTGCAGAGAATTGTCTTCCTGGGTGTTAGCCTGCTTGCAGGATGTCAGTGAGAAACATACCGCCGTTGCGCCGCAAATCATCAGGGTGGCGGCCTTCACCCATAGCTTTGACTGTTTCATTTGGCTTTTGATTTAAATTTTCAATAATGTTGCAAAGGTAGCCAATTTTATGAGAAGCTGTGTCCTATTTTTGACAAAAGAGATGCTTATCCGAGCAGCCGCATCAGGTCTTTGTCCGTAGCGGAGGGGCAGAGACGGCGGACGGTTTCCTTGAGAAAATCCAGCGATTCTGCCGGCGTGAGGGACGATTTGAGGGTGTAAGTGCTGAAGCCCGGGAAGGGGCAGTCGGCGTCATCCTCGAACAGGGCTTCCGGCGTACAGAAGTTGCTTCGCTGCCAGCCGTTGTAATGCAAGTCTTCCCCACGATAGACCCGGAGGATATCACCAGTGACGGCGCGTGTCTGCATCTGCAATTTGGTCATCAAAGCATCGGCGGCAGCCTTTTTGACGCCCAGCAGCCCGCGTATGTCCGTGATGCTGACGCCGCCTTTTTCCTCCATCAGGTCCAGAACCTTCTGCTGCTCGGCCGTGGGAGCATACCGGGGCAGCGAGCGGCGATAATTGATCAATTCTTTATAGACGTCCACCGTGGCGAAAGCGGCTTTCCCGCCCCACAGGAACTTTCCGTAAGCGATTTCCCCGCTTTGCACACAGTCGATTTTCCAGTCCCAGGGGCCTAGCTGTTCTTCCGTAAACCAAAACTCCGGCAGGGTGTGTTCTTCGACCGAATAGCCCGGGATGGCATTTGAGAAAAAGGGGATGAGGCGGGCGTAGCGAAGCAACTCCAGCATCGAAGACGCATCCCTGACTTGCGGATGCAAAGTGTGTTCAGATAGACGGACAAATCCCATGGCGTACAATGATTCTCTCGGCTTCAGCGATTTTGTATACCACAAATGTAATACATTTTTTATTAACTTTGCAGGTTTGTTTGTGGTTCGTTTCGCGTTATGGAAGATATCATCAAGGAAGTTACTGAAAATGAGTATCAGCACGGCTTTGTGACAGAAGTCGAGCAGGAACTGATACCCAAGGGGCTTTCTGAGGATGTCATCCGTCTGATTTCGCAGAAGAAAAATGAACCGCAATGGTTGCTGGACTTCCGTCTGGACGCCTATCGCAAGTGGTGCAAGATGGAGCTCCCGACCTGGGCACATCTGAGGATTCCGCCCATCGATTTCCAAGACATTATTTATTATGCGGCCCCCAAGGCGAAAGGGACGGGGGAGATTGACCCGGAGCTGGAGAAGACTTTCGACAAACTGGGGATTCCGCTCTCGGAGCGCCGGGCCCTGGCCGGGCTGGAAGAGCGGCCGAAGGAGAGTTCGAATGTGGCCTTCGACGCGGTGTTCGACTCCGTTTCGGTGAAAACGACCTTCCGCAAGACCTTGGCCGAGAAAGGCATCATCTTCTGCTCGTTCAGCGAAGCCGTGCAGGAATATCCCGACCTGGTGCGCAAGTACCTGGCCACCGTCGTTCCTTCCGGCGATAATTTTTACGCTGCGCTCAATGCCGCCGTGTTTTCGGACGGCTCGTTCTGCTACATTCCCAAAGGGGTGCGCTGCCCGATGGAACTGTCGAGTTATTTCCGCATCAACGCGCGGGGGACCGGCCAGTTCGAGCGTACGCTCATCGTGGCGGACGAGGGCTCGTATGTGAGTTATATGGAAGGTTGTACCGCCCCGATGAGGGATGAGAACCAGCTGCACGCGGCCGTCGTCGAAATCATTGTGGAGAAAGATGCGGATGTCAAGTATTCGACCGTCCAGAACTGGTATCCCGGGGATGCGCAAGGACGCGGGGGCATCTTCAACTTCGTGACCAAACGCGGCATCTGCAAAGGGGAGAACAGCCATTTGAGTTGGACGCAGGTGGAGACGGGGTCGGCCATTACTTGGAAATACCCGTCCACCATCCTCAAAGGGGACCATTCCTCTTCGGAATTTTATTCCGTGGCCGTCACCAACCATTTTCAGCAGGCGGATACGGGGACGAAAATGATTCACATCGGCAAGGACACCCGCAGCCGGATAGTGAGCAAGGGTATTTCGGCGGGTCGCAGCGAGAACAGTTACCGGGGTCTGGTGAAAATCCTTCCGGCTGCTGTCGGGGCGAAGAACTTCTCCCAGTGCGACAGCCTGCTGATCGGCGACCGTTGCGGAGCCCATACCTTCCCGGTGATTGAAAACGCCTGCCCTTCGGCCGTGACGGCGCATGAGGCGACCACGGGCAAAATCAGCGAGGACCAACTCTACTATTGTGCCCAGCGGGGTATCGGACCGGAAGAGGCGGTCGGACTGATTGTGGGCGGTTATGCCCGCGATGTGTTGAGCAAATTGCCGATGGAGTTTGCCATTGAGGCGCAGAAACTCCTGCAAGTCACCCTTGAAGGGTCTGTGGGATAAAGAAGCTGTTTTGATTCTCTTTAATTTTCATCTTTATGTTCTATTTTGGCTATATTTCCTCCTTTCATCAGTCGTGTAGCTCAAACTACACTCCTTCTTCAAGAAGAAACTCTATCTCAAAATATCTTCATAAATCTTTTTATCAAAAGAATCAAAACAGCTTCTAAAAGAAAACACTATGGATATTGTGCTTTTTGAAATAGCGGGAAGGGGGATTTCCCTGATCGATCTGGTCTGTTCCATCCTGGGCCTGAGCTGCGTGTTCCTGGCCGGAAGAGGGAGCAAGGCCAATTTCTGGGTGGGCTACCTCTATACCATCGCCCTTTTCGCTCTGTTCTGGCACAAAAACCTGCTGGCGATGCTGATGCTTCAGCCCGTTTCGCTCTGCATCAACATCATCGGACACTATCGATGGACGCATCCCAAGCAGCAGGAAACGACGGTCAATGGAGAATTGAAAGTCAGTTACTTGAGTTGGCTGCAGCGCGGATTCTGGCTGCTGGCCGTCGTGGTGATGGCCTTCGGATGGGGCATTCTGCTGGATCGTCTTTTCCCCGCCGACCCCCATCCCTACCTGGATTCGCTCGTGACTGTGCTGATCCTGGTTGCGCAATACCTGTCAGCCCAGAAAAAATGGGACTGCTGGGTGGTGTGGCTACTGGTCAATATTACCCAGCTGATCCTCCACCTGAGCGTGGGCAATTATGCGATGTGTCTGGTGAGCGCCCTGTACCTGATCAACGGCGTAGCCTCGCTCTTTCATTGGAAAAAAATCAGATGATATGCAAACTTTGTTAGAAATACACGACCTGCACGCGCAGATTGCCGGCAAGGAAATACTCAAGGGCATCGACCTCACCATCCGGGAGGGAGAAATCCACGCGGTGATGGGCCCAAACGGCGCAGGGAAAAGCACCCTCAGCGCCGTGCTGACCGGCAAACCGCAGTACGAAGTGACGGGCGGGACCGTGCTGTTCAAGGGACAGAATCTGCTTGAAATGAGTCCGGAGGAGCGTTCTTGGGCCGGTATCTTCTTGTCGTTCCAATATCCCATCGACATCCCGGGCGTGAGCATCAGCAATTTCCTCAAGACCGCCCTTTCCTGTCGTCGCAAAGCCCAGGGGCTGCCCGAATTGACTCCTTCTGAATTTATGGCTTTGCGTAAGGAAAAAATGGCCTTGGTGCAGATGAAACCCGAGTTCCTCAAACGCGATGTGAATGTGGGCTTCTCGGGCGGCGAGAAAAAGCGTGGAGAGATTTTCCAGATGGCGATGCTGGACCCTGATTTGAGTATCTTGGATGAGACCGACAGCGGACTGGACGTGGACGCCTTGCGCATTGTGGCCGAAGGAGTGAACCGCTTGCACACGCCCCAGAAGGCCGCCATCGTGATTACCCACTATCAGCGTCTGCTGGACTACATTGTGCCGGATTTCGTGCATATTCTCAAAGACGGTCGCATCATCAAGACGGCTGGCCGCGAATTGGTCGCAGAAATCGAAGAAAAAGGCTACGAGGGCTTCTGATATGGCAAAACAACAGGTCATAATCGTTGAGGTCCCCGGGTCGGTCAGAAGCGACGGCGCCCTCGTCGGAGGCGGCGGGCCTTCCCTTCGTTGGGAACTGAAGGACGGCGAGCGCCTCTCGCTGGTGCTGCTGGTGTTGCCCGAAGCGTCGGATGCCGTCATCGACCTCCCTGTGCAGGTGACAATGGGCGGACCGAACAGCCAATTCGAATTGCACGCCTTGGCCCTGGCGGCTGAAAAACAAAAAGTGAACATCCGAGTGGATGTGGAGCATCCGTGCCCCGAAGCCCGTTCCAACCAGTTGATTCGTTGCGTGGCCGGGGGAGAGAGCCGCATCGCTTTCGAGGGGCTCATCAAGGTCCAGCCCGGCGCCATCCGTACGGAAGCCTTCCAGACCTCCAACAACCTGCTGCTTTCCGAGCAGGCGAAAGTGCGCACTTGCCCTCAGTTGGAAATTTATGCCGACGATGTAAAATGTTCCCACGGAGCCACCACCGG
>CACZWF010000032.1 GCA_902784785.1 uncultured Bacteroidia bacterium | reverse complement strand
AAAATATGAAAAAGTACATTCCTCTTTGTTGTCTCGCAATGTCGATGCTCAGCCTTGCTTCCTGCAATAAAATCCTTGACGAGCAGGTTCCCCAGGGAAGGCTCAGCGACGAACAGGTCAAAGACCCGGCCAACGCTGAAGCGATGGTGGTTTCCGCCTATGCCATCTTTACGACGGCCGAAGACATCAACTCCTCTTTCTCTATGTGGAATTTCGACGTTCGCAGCGACGACGCCTACAAGGGCGGCAACGGTACGAGTGACGGCGACGTGTTCCATCAACTCGAAATCCAGCAGGGCGTCCTGACGACCAACTGGAACATCAACGACATTTGGGTGCGCCTGTACAACTGCCTGTCCCGCGTCAATTCCGCCATCGCCCTGCTGAACGTCTGTGACGATTCTTTCGCGATGAAACAGCAGCGGCTGGCCGAGATGAAGTTCCTGCGTGCTTATGGGCATTTCCTGCTCAAACGGCTCTTCAAGAACATTCCTTTCGTCAACCGCCACGACTTGAGTTATGCGGATTACAACGCTTTGTCCAATACGGCTTATACCAACGATCAGGGTTGGCAACTCATTATCGACGATTTGACGGAAGCATTCAACACGCTCCCGGTCGCCCAGGTCGAGAAAGGGCGCCCGACCAAAGCCTCGGCAGCCGCCTTCCTCGCCAAGGTGTATCTCTACAAGGCTTATCGCCAGGACAACCCGGCCAGCCATCAGGTGACATCCATCAACGAGGAGGATTTGAGAAAGGTCATCACCTACACGGATCCCGCCCTCTATGCCGGTTACGGACTCGAAGCGGACATCCACAACAATTTCCGTCCCGAAGAGCAATTCGAGAACGGCAAGGAAAGCCTCTGGGCTATCCAGTATTCCCGCAATGACGGTTCCACCTACGGCAACCTCAACTGGAGTTACGGCCTGATCGGCCCCAGCATCGACAAAGTGACCGACGGCGCCTGCGACTTCTACAAGCCCAGCCAGAACCTGGTGAACGCTTTCCGCACCGACGCGGAAGGCCATCCGATGCCGGACAGTTTCAACAGCCAGAAATACGACGCAGCCGTTGACAATGTGGACCCCCGTCTTTTCCTGACGGTCGGTATGCCCGGTTATCCTTATCTGTTCAACAAGAATTTTATGCAGAACGAAAGCAAGCAGTACAGCCGCAGCAACGGCCTCTATGGCTATTATATCAGCCTCAAGCAGAATGTGGATCCCGCCCTCGTCGGCGATTATCTCATCAAAGGCTCCTATTGGGCTTCCTCGATGAACCGCATCGCCTTCCGCTATGCAGATGTCATTCTGGAAAGGGCGGAGGCTTATGCCCAACTCGGCGAGACGGATCTTGCCATCGAGCAAGTGAACCAGATCCGCAACCGTGCGGCTTCCTCTACGCAGATGATTTCCGACTATCCCACCCTCTACGGCGTGAAGTTCTATGCCAAGCCCTACAGCGGCACCTACGGCAAGGACGAAGCAATCAAGATTGTCAAGATGGAGCGCCGTCTGGAACTGGGTATGGAGAGCGAGCGTTTCTTCGACCTGGTTCGCTGGGGCGAGGCCGCTGCGGTGCTCAACAAATACTTTGCGGAAGAGATTCCCCACTGCGCCATCTATACTTCGGCTCATTTTACTGCCGACAAGGATGAGTATCTGCCCATTCCGGCTTCGCAAGTGGCCGCTTCAAACGGGCATTACACGCAGAACATCGGTAACTGGTGATAAATTTTGAAAATCAATATGAAAACGAACATACTCTCTATAATGCTTTGCTCCCTGGGCCTGCTTCTGGCTTTCAGCGCCTGTAACAAGCGCGATACGGAGCCCCTCCGGTTGGACGGTGACTGCCTCGTGCAGGAACTCGCCCTGGATGAATATGCGGGCAAGATTGATCTTGTCTCCCGCAGTATTGTCGTCCGGCTCCCGGAAAACTATCCCACCTCGGCAATGACACTGACGAAACTCACGCTTTCTGAAGGTGCTTCCTGCAATGTCAAGGCCGGCGACCAACTCAATATGGCTGCCGCCAAGCAACTGCGCGTCATCAACGGTGACATCCTGATTGACTGGACCCTGTCCGTGCTGCACGACCAGGCGAGAATCCTGCACTTTATGATAGGCGGTCTCTATACCGGCGTCATTGATGAGGCGACGAAGACCATCTCCGTCTATGTCCCCGCTTCGGTGGACATCAGGTCCATCGCTCCCGACATTGTCGTCAGTCCGAATGCGACCGTCACGCCCTCCTCGGGCAGTTCGGTGGACTTTACCCATCCTGTCCAATATACCGTGGACAACAATTCCGCCCATTCGGTCTATACCGTTACGGTCACGGCGATTGACAAGCCGGCTGCCCTCTTCCTCGGCATTCCCGCCAAGATGACCGACCTTGACCCGGAGGCGAAGGAAGCCTGTATGTGGATGCTGGCCAACGTGCCCAAGTCCCTGTATGCCTCATTTGCCGACATCCAGGCAGAGAACATCGACCTCAGCGAGTGCAAGGCGATGTGGTGGCATTTCCATATGGACGGCGGTGTCGACGGACACAACGACTTTATGTCCAAGGCCCCCGAGGCGCTGGCGGCCAAGAACCAACTTCGTACTTTCCGGGAGAACGGCGGTGCTTTCCTGTTGACCCGTTATGCGACCAACCTGCCGTCCTTCATCGGTGTGACCGGAGATGACGAGTGGACGACACCCAACAACTGCTGGGGTCAGGACGAAGACTCGGCCGAACTCTGCGGCGGTCCCTGGACCTTCCGCATCTATGACGGAAAAGCCGGTCACGACCTGTATCAGGGCCTGGTCGCCGGCGACAATCCCTCCGAGGTCTATTGCACCGACAAGGGCTACCACATCACCAACTCCACGGCCCAGTACCATATCGGTATCGATTGGGGTGGTTACAATGACCACGCCGCCTGGGAGTCCCGTACCGGCGGAAGCATCCTCGGTGTGGGTGGTGACGGTGCCGTCGTGGTCTGGGAGTATCCGGCTGCCGGCGGAAAGGGCGGTATCATCTGTATCGGTTCCGGCTGCTATGACTGGTATTCCTACAAATACGAGGAGGGGTATGAAGAAAAATACCACACCAACATCTCCATTATGACCCGGAACGCGTTTAACCATCTGATGAATTAGGATTATGAAAAAGTTCTTGCAATATCTGGGATGCGCCGGCCTGGCCGGGCTGGCCATCCTTTCCTGCAACAAGGAAAACTATGGCGATGCGCCCCGTGACTGGGACGGAACGACCGAATATTTCGCTTCGGCGGACGACAACGGGTTCAGTACCTACTATACGCCGGCCATCGGCCGTGTGGGTGACCCGATGCCTTTCTACGATGCCAAGGCGGGCGAATTCAAAGTCCTGTATCTTCAGGAGTTCGAGAATAACGCCACCTACAACTTCCATCCCTTTTGGGGGGTAGCGACCACCGACGGCGCCCGCTATACCTCCCTGGGAGAAGTTCTTCCCTACGGCGCTTCCATCGATGTGCAGGATGCCGCCCTCGGTACCGGTTGCTGCGTCTATAACGAGGCGGAAAGCCTGTACTATATTTATTATACCGGACACAATGGCAGATGCACCAACCGCGAGGTCATCCTCCGCGCCACTTCGCCCGATTTCAAGACCTGGACCAAGGATGTCCTCTGGGCCATCAAGGGTGACGACTTCGGCTATTCCACCAACGACTTCCGTGACCCGCAGGTCTTCAAGGCGGACGACGGTCTGTGGCATATGGTGATTGCCAGCAACCTCAAATTCGCCGACTTCAAGTCCTCCGACCTGAAGAACTGGGAACACGTCGGTTCCTTCAATATGATTTGGGACCGTATGTGCGAGTGCCCGGACATCTTTAAGATGGGCGACTGGTGGTACTGCGTGTACAGCGAGGCGTACAAGGTCAGCTGGAGCCGCAAGGTCAAGTATATGATGGCTGACAGTTTCGACGGCCTCAAGGCCTGCTTCGCCGACCCCGGTTCCCACTGGCCTGCCGACGGTCACGAAGGCGTGCTGGACAGCCGCGGCTTCTATGCCGGCAAGACGGCTTCCAACGGGACCGACCGCTATATCTGGGGCTGGTGTCCCTTCCGTACCGGTGCGACCATTCACGACCGGAACATCAATGTGGGTGCCGGCGACGGCAACGAGCCCAACTGGTCCGGTGCGCTGGTCTGCCATAAAATCATCCAGCACGAGAACGGTACGCTGACCCTCGGCAAGGTACCCGCGATGGCTTCCAAGTATAATGTGGCCAAGACGGTGCGGATAATGGCCTCCGAAGGAGCCACCCCGGACGGAACGGGAGGCACGCTCAGCGGCGATGGAGCCTATATCCTCTACAACCGCCTGGGCAACTGCAACCACATCAGTATGACCGTCAAGACGGCCGGCAATACGGATAAATTCGGCATCTCGCTGGTGCGCGGCTCCAATTCCACAAAGTACTATACGATGGTGGTCAATCCGGAGGAAGGCGGAGCGAACCGCAAGATTAATTTCGTGCAGGAAGGCAGCGAAGGGAAAGGTTTTATCGAGGCTATCGACGGCTATATTTTCGCCCGTCCCTCCGACAACACCTACCATATTGACATCTATACCGACAACTCCGTGGTGGTCCTGTATATCAATGATGTCTGCGCCTACACCAACCGTATCTACGGTATCCGCAAGAATTGCTGGAGTATCAACAATTACGGCGGCAGCATCACGATTTCCGACCTGCGCGTCAGTGAATATTGAAAAAAAATCCCTTATCTTTGAGAGATGAAACGCATTTTGACCTTTTTCGCTTTTCCCGTACAGGAGTCGGCCCCGGAGGCCCGCGTGAGGGTGTTGTCCAACGGGCAGGAACGCCTGGGCGCCAACATCTGCCTGGCCATTGATAAAGTCGATTATTTCGTTCCCCTGGACCTGGCTCCCTGGGCGGGTGAGACCATCCTGCTCGATGTGAAGATGTCCCAAGGACGGAGTGTCCGCCGCGATCCGGCGGATGATGTCTGCTGGACGGAAATGAACACGGCTCCTGTCTTTGACCGCAGCAACAAGGAAAATAATTATCGGCCCGTTTATCATTTCTCACCGGACTGGGGCTGGATGAACGACCCCAACGGGATGGTCTGGCACGACGGGCTTTGGCATCTGTTTTTCCAGTACAATCCTTACGGCAGTTTCTGGGGGAATATGACCTGGGGGCACGCGGTCTCGAAAGATCTGGTCCGCTGGGAGCAGTGGGACAACGCCATCGTTCCGGATGCCTTGGGTGACATCTTCAGCGGAAGTGCCATCGTGGATAAGGAAAACGTCGCCGGTTTCGGCCGGGACGCCATCATCGCGATGTACACCTCGGACGGTATCAACCAGACGCAAAGCATCGCCTGGAGCAATGACGGCGGGCGTACTTTTCACAAGTATGCCGGCAATCCGGTCATCGTGCCGGAAAATACGCCCGACTTCCGCGACCCCAAACTCTTCTGGGATGCGCAGAGCCGCCAGTGGAAAGTCGTGCTGGCCGCCGGCCAGGAGGTGCAGTTCTACAGTTCCGACAATTTGAAAGACTGGACATACGACAGCAGTTTCGGTCTCTCTTACGGCAATCACAACGGCGTCTGGGAGTGTCCCGACCTGATCCAACTGCCTTTCGAGGGCAAAGATAAATGGGTGCTTCTGCTCAATATTAATCCCGGCGGTCCCTTCGGCGGCAGTGCCACGCAATACTTCGTGGGCAACTACGATGGCAAGACTTTCAAGTGCGACGACCCGGCCACTGTCACCCGCTGGATGGATTACGGCAAGGATCACTATGCTGCCGTCACCTGGAGCAACGCCCCGGAAGGCCGCACCGTAGCCCTTGCCTGGATGAGCAACTGGCAGTATGCCAACTCCGTCCCGACCCAGCAGTTCCGCAGTGCCAACTCTGTTCCCCGCGACCTCTCCCTGGTCCGCAAGGGGAAGGAAGTGATTCTCAAGAGTACGCCTTCCCGGGAACTCGAAACGCTGCGCGGCACACCGCTCCGGTTTACGCTTTCTTCCGCTCCTGCGGAATTGTCCGAGCAGCCGATGAAAGCGTATGAACTGCTCATCCGCTTCCAACTTCCCAAAAAGGAAGACTTGACCTTCGTTCTTTCCAACGAGGCCGGCGAGCAGGTGGTATTCTTTTACAGCGCCGAGGAAGGAACCTTCTCGATGGACCGCCGCGGTTCCGGGATTGTGAAATTCAGCAAATCCTTCGCGGCCGTTACCTCCGCTCCCACCCGCGTCGGCGGCAAAATGGAGTTGCGCCTGCTGGTGGACAGCGCGAGCATCGAGGCCTTCGGAGAAGATTTCTCGATGACGAACCTGGTGTTCCCGTCCGCCCCTTACAACCAACTCAAACTCTACGGCAGCGTAAAGGCCGACGTGACGCTTTATCCTCTTGCCAAGTGAAAATTTCTGAAAAATGAACAAAAAGATTCAACTCATTCCGGTGATGCTCTGCTTTTTTGCGATGGGCTTTGTGGACCTCGTGGGCATCGCCTCCAATTATGTGAAAGCCGATCTTCAGTTGACGGATGCGGCTGCCAATATTTTCCCTTCGCTGGTCTTTTTCTGGTTCCTCATCTTTTCCGTCCCTACGGGAATCCTGATGAACCGGATCGGAAGGAAAAACACCGTGCTGCTCTCGCTGGTTGTCACGGTGGTTTCCCTCGTTATGCCCATCTTCGGAGAAAGTTATGGCTATATGTTGGCCGCCTTTTCGCTGCTGGGTATCGGCAACGCCTTGATGCAGACCTCTCTGAACCCGCTCATCACCAATGTCATTCAGGGAGATCAACTGGCCAGTATGATGACTTTCGGCCAGTTTGTGAAGGCCATCGCCTCCTTTATGGCTCCCTATATCGCGATGTGGGGTGCCACGGCGGCCCTCCCCACCTTCGGTCTGGGCTGGAAAGTGCTTTTCCCCATTTACGGCGCAATCGGGATTCTGGCCGCGTTGCTGCTGGCCGTCTCGCCGATACGGAGGGAGCAGGTGAGCGGCAAGGCCTCCGGCTTTGCGGCGAGTTTCCGCCTTCTGGGCAAATCCGTCGTGCTACTGTGCTTCCTGAGCATTATGTGCCACGTAGGCATTGATGTAGGCACCAACACCACGGCCCCGAAACTCCTGATGGAGCGTGTCGGTATGAGTCTGACCGAGGCCGGATTTGCCACCAGCCTGTACTTTATTTTCCGTACGGTCGGCTGCCTGTCCGGGTCTTTCATCCTCTCCCGCTTCAGCCACAAGAAGTTCCTGCTTATCAGTATCGTGATGTTGGCTCTTGCCATCTGCGGTATGTTCCTGGGGACGTCCAAGGCGATTCTGTATGTTTCCATCGCGCTGGTAGGCTTCGGCAACTCCAACATTTTCTCCATCGTTTTCTCCCAGGCATTGCTGGCCGTTCCCGAGCAGCAGAACGAAGTGTCCGGGCTGATGATTATGGGGCTGTTCGGCGGCACGATTTTCCCGCTGCTGATGGACTTCGCGTCCGATGCCATCGGTCAGGGAGGAGCCATCGCCGTAATGGGTGTCGGCGTATTGTATTTGTTTTATTATTATACCAAAGTCCGTGAATAATATGAGCCGTTTTGTCATTGGTATCGGGGAAGCCCTGTGGGATATGCTTCCCGAAGGAAAACAATTGGGCGGAGCGCCGGCCAATTTTGCTTATCACGCCTCCCAGTTCGGGCACGAAGCCGTCGCGGTGAGCGCCATCGGCCGGGATGCGCTGGGGGATGAAATCATTGAGGCCCTTGAAAAGCGCCGCCTGCCTTTCTGTATGGACCGCGTAGATTATCCAACCGGCACCGTGCAGGTCACGCTGGACGACAAGGGGGTTCCGCAGTATGAAATCAAAACCGGCGTCGCCTGGGACAACATTCCTTATACGCAGGAACTCGCCCATTTGGCTGCGGGCTGCAAGGCCGTCTGTTTCGGCTCGCTGGCCCAGCGCAACGATGTCTCGCGGGCGACCATCGGACGCTTCCTCGATTCGGTACCCGGGGACTGCCTGAAGGTCTTTGACATCAACCTGCGTCAACGCTTCTATGGCAAGGAGATTGTGGAAGATTCTTTCCGTCGTTGCAATATCCTTAAAATCAACGATGAAGAATTGGTCACCATCGCCCGGATGCTGGAACTGCCCGGTCTGGCCCTAGAAGAAAAATGCCGCCTGTTGATGAAGGAGTATGATTTGCGGATGCTCATCCTCACTTGCGGTGAGAACGGAAGTTATGTTTTCTATCAGGGTGGTATGTCCTTCCTGGAGACACCCAAGGTCAGCGTGGCCGATACGGTGGGGGCGGGCGATTCCTTCACCGGTGCTTTCGTGGGCTCTCTTCTCAAAGGGAAAAGTATTCCCGAGGCGCACGAAACCGCGGTCAAGGTGTCGGCCTTTGTTTGTACGCAAAGCGGCGCTATGCCGGTTGTTCCTGATTCCTTGAAATGAAAAGAACCGCTCTTCTCATCATATCCATCCTGCTTCTTCTCACCGCTTGCGCCGGGGGGAAGAAGCGTTTGGTTATTGGAGTTTCGCAGTGCAGCGACGATATCTGGCGCACCAAACTGAATGAAGAACTGGCGCTCGCCGCCCGCATTGGCGGAGTGGATATCCGATTTTCTTCGGCCGACGATGACAGCCGGCGCCAGATGCAGCAAATCCGTCAATTTATTGCTGACGGCGTCGATTTGCTGGTGGTTTCGCCCAATCAGACGCATACGATTACGCCAGCCGTGGAAGCAGCGTTCGATGCCGGGGTTCCGGTCATCCTGTTCGACCGCAAGATAGACTCGGACAAGTACACGGCTTTCATCGGAGCGGACAATGTGGAAATCGGCCATATTATGGGGCTCCAGGTGGCGGAAATGCTGGGTGGAAAAGGTTGCGTTGTGGAAATTCCGGGGCTTGAGGGCTCTTCCCCGGCGGATGATCGGCACAACGGTTTTGCCCGGGCGATGGCGGAGTTCCCGCACATCAAACTGCTTACCGCACCCTACGGAGGTTGGCTGGAAGAAGGAGGATTCCGCGCGATGTCCTCCCTGTTGGCGGAAGGAGTCCGTCCGGATGCCGTTTTCGGCCAGAACGATCGGATGGCCATCGGAGCCCGCAAGGCGATGGGCGAGCCCGCTGACATTCCGTTTTTCGGGGTGGACGCGCTGCCGAACGCCGGTCTTGAGGATGTGATGGAGGGTCGGCTGACGGCATCCTATCTCTACCCGACCCGGGGTGATTTGGTGATGGAACTGGCGTTGAACATCCTCACCGGCAAGCCGTATGAGCGCGACAATCTGCTGGAAAGCGCTTTGGTGGATGTTCACAATGCGCCGATGCTCAAGATGCAGGAAGAAGAGATTGCCACCCAGCGTACAGTGATGGAGAATGTCAACGGCCGGCTGGACGACTTTCTCCTGCAATACAACAACCAGCGGCTGATTATGTGGATGATGATTGCCCTGGCCGTGCTTTTCATTTTACTGACGGGGTTGGCTTATTGGAACTATGCCTATACCCGCCGGCTCAATCAGGAATTGGCCCGGCGTAACGAAACGCTGGCCCGTCTGTCCAGTCAGTTGGAAGAGACCACCCGAGCCAAACTGGATTTTTTTACCAATGTCAGCCACGATCTTCGTACGCCGCTGACCCTGGTGGCCGGTCCGTTGGAACACGTGCTGTCCGGTCCGCTGGAAGAGGGGCAGCGACAGACCTTGCTGCTGGCCCGCCGCAATGTGGATATTCTGCGCCAGTTGGTCAACAATATCCTGGATTTCCGAAAAATCGAAAGCGGCAGTATGCCCTTGACCGTTTCCCGTTTTGATTTTCCGGTAGCCATCCGCGAATGGATGACCGGATTTGACGGGACTTTGCGTACCTTTGTCTATGAAGGAGAGCAGTCCCTCGAAATCGAGGCTGATATGCGGCTTTTGGAGCGCTTGCTTTTCAATCTGCTGGGCAACTCCGTCAAGCACACCCGTCCCGGCGGGACGATTACCGTGTCTGTGCGGCACGAAGAGGCCGACGCGCTACTTCGCATTGCCGATGACGGAGAGGGGATTCCTGCGGACAAATTGCCTTTCATCTTCGATCGATTTTACCAGACGAGCACCTCCATTTCGGGAACGGGAATCGGACTGGCACTGGTCAAGCGCATCTGCGCGTTGCACGCAGGCGGCGTCTCCGTAGAAAGCGAGCCTGGCGTTGGAACGACCTTTACCATCCGGCTTCCGTTGCGGCAATCAGGAGCCGAGGTTGCCGAAGGGCGGGACGCTTCGGCTTATACCGAGCAGTATCAAGATGTCTATCAGGTCTGTGATACCGCAAAGGCGGAGGCGGCAGACGGCGTGACCGACAGCAACGACCGTCCCACCATCCTGGTCGTGGATGACAACGATGATTTGCGCAGTTTTATCGTCACTCTGTTGGAGGGCGATTATCGCGTCCTTTCGGCCGGAAATGGCCAAATGGCGCTGGAAAAGGCTACCCGGGAACTTCCGGATCTGGTTATTAGCGATGTGATGATGCCCGTTATGGATGGACTTTCTTTCTGCAAGGCACTCAAGGGGCAATTGGCTACCAGCCATATTCCGGTCGTCCTGCTGACGGCCAAGTCGCTGGATGACCAGCGTGCCGAAGGCTATGACTCCGGCGCGGACGCCTACATCTCCAAACCATTCAGCGAGAAGGTCCTTCTTTCCCGTATCGGCAATCTGCTCAAGAGCCGCATTCTCCTGAAGGAACATTATCTGGAGACGGGTGAAAGCGCCGCCAGACCCCAGGAGAACGATTTTCTGGCCCGTTTCCGTACAAAAGTACAGGCTCATCTGGGCGATGAGAACTTGAGTGTGGAACAGATTGGCTCCGAGTTGTGCCTGGGCCGCGTGCAACTTTATCGCAAGACCAAGGCGCTGACGGGCTATTCGCCGGTGGAACTTATTCGCATCACCCGCCTCAAGGCGGCCGAGCGACTGCTCAAAACGACCGACTTAAGTGTTGCGGAGATTGCCTATAAGGTGGGTTTCGGAACCCCGTCTTATTTCTCCAAATGCTTTAAGGAACTCTTCGGACGAGCCCCCGGCGAAGTGCGCTGATTACTCCGCTTCGAGGTAGAAGACGGCGCTGGAGTAGGTCTTATGGAGGTGGGGGTTGAAGCCGCCGTTCATCAGGAAGTCTCCGGTGAAGGTCTTTCCGTTTCCCCACCAGCAGGATTTGTCCACATTCAGTTCGTTCACCTTGTAGCGAAGGTCGGGGTTGAGGCCGTCCAGACGGAGCGTGCGGTAAATCTCCCGGCTCTCATAGTTGATGTTCAAATCAAAGACGACCGCCCGGCGCTTGTCCTGCGAAACATACAGCAAGGCGTAACGCCCCTCCTCGGGCGCGACGAGCCGGTAGAGGTCACCGCTGAAGACCAAGTCGCGGTACTGCTTGTAGGACTTGATGCAACGGTCGGCCAACGCGCGCTCCGACTCGCTTAGGTCCTTGGGCTGGAGCTCCATACCCAGCCGGCCCGAGCAAGCCATGTCAAAGCGGAATTTGAGGGGCGTCGTGGCGCCACTCTGATGGTTGGGGACGATGGATACGTGGCAGCCCATAATCGAGGCGGGATAGATAAGGCTCGTGCCGTATTGAATAAATGCACGGCAAACCGCATCCGTATTGTCGCTGGCCCAGACTTCGTTGTGGTAAGCCAACTGTCCGTAATCCACGCGGCTTCCGCCGGAGGAGCAGCACTGGATGATGACCTCGGGATACTTTTCGCGAACCCTGCGCAGCACCTTGTAATAGCCCTGGACATACTCGACGAAGAAACGGTCCTGGTCTTTCTGCCAGTCGCTGCCGAAGGAGTTCACCACGCGGTTGCAGTCCCATTTGATGTAGTCAATCTTGTCGCTGAGCTGCATCGTGCGGTCAAAGACGCCATAAACGAAGTCCTGTACGTCCGGGTTGCTCAAGTCCAGCAGCCACTGGTTGCGGCCCGTGTAGATTTCACGGCCCTGGCTGCGAACCACCCAGTCGGGATGGTTGTTGGCCAGATTACTCTTGGGATTGACCATTTCGGGCTCGATCCAGATGCCGAATTTCAGTCCCTTCTCGTGCGCGTGGGAAGCAATGTAATCGATGCCCTCGGGGAGTTTTTCGGTGTTGAGTTCCCAGTCTCCTAAGCCGGCCCTGTCGTTGTTACGGGCGTATTCGCCATTGCCGAACCAGCCGTCATCCAGCACAAACATCTCCAAACCCATTGCTGCGGCGTCATCTATCATACTGATGAGCGTGGCGGCGTTGAAATTGAAGTACGCACCTTCCCAGCTGTTGAGCAGGGTGGGGTTGATTTTCTCTCCGCCATAGACCCCATTGACGCGGGCCCAAGCATGGAGATTGCGAGAAGCCTGTCCGGCCCCGTTTCCCGACCAAGTCCAGATCATATCCGGTGTGGTGAAGGTCTCGCCGGCCGCCAGTTTATAGGCGGAGGCGTACGGATTGATGCCGGCGCAGATGTTGAGTTGGCTGATGGTACGGTCAAAGCAAAGTTTGAAGTTGCCGGACCAGGCCAAGGCGCCTGCAATCACCTCACCATATCGTTCATTGTATGCTTCTGTGTCAAGGCTGAGCAGGAAGGAAGGGTTGTTGAGTTTGGTGGCCGATACCCCGATGCGGGTCTCGATGACCTTCTTGTCGTGTCCCAGCAGTTCGTGATCCACACTCATTTCAGAACCCCAATGTCCCCAGAAGTGTGTGAGCAGGTATTTGTCTGCCTTGACGGGCATAAAGGAAGAGGCGTATTCCAACAATTCGACGCTCTTTTTGCCGCCGTTCTTGATTTCACTGTGACTGACGATGACATTCTCTTTCTGCCAGGCCTGGTACACGAGAGCCACTTCCAGCGCGGTGACATAGTCCTTCAAATAAATCGTGGTCGTCGTCACATCGTCCGCGACAGACACTTCGTGTCCCGTATAGTACAGTTCGGTGTTGTGGCTGCCGTCCGCATATTTCACGTGCAGGGCGGGCTCGTTGTTGTAACGTCCGCCTACGGTCGGCCATGCCATCGCCGCATCGCCATATTTCTCGGCACCGTGACGGGTGCGGGTGCCGGTAAACTCCAGAAATTGCCCCGGGTCTGCGATTTTTTTCCCGAAATGGTAACTGCGCAAAACCCCGGCCTTGTCCACATTGAACACCCACTGGATACCCTCCGTCTCGACAGCGATGACTTGCTCTTCGACTGCGGGGACGGAGACTACCGTATGTGTGTCTTTCTTTTTGTTTTTAGGAGCCGAAGAACCGCTGAAGGGAAGCAGCAGCAACGCCGCTGATAAAAGCAAGAAGAATTTTTTCATACGGTGGGTTTACAGATTGTCTTTCTCGATGTCTTTGAAGTAACGCCAGGTGTTGACCTTCAATTCGCCGGCGGCCAGTTCGTCGCACACGATGATGCCTTTCGGATGGGCCTGAAGGGCGGACAGGGTGCAGACGTGGGTGTAGGGGCCTTCGACTGCCTGCTGCAGGGCGCGGGCTTTCTTGTGGCCGAAAGCCAGTACCAGCACTTCTTTGGCGCTGAGGACGGTGGCCACGCCCACGGTCATCGCCTGTTTGGGCACTTGGTTGATGTCACCTCCGAAGAAACGGGAGTTGACCAGAATGGTGTCGTAGGTCAGGCTCTTGACGCGGGTGCGGGAAGCCAGGGAGGAGAAGGGCTCGTTGAAAGCCAGGTGTCCGTCTTCACCGACACCGCCCAGGAAGAGGTCGATGCCGCCGGCCTTGACGATACGCTCCTCATAAGCGGCACATTCGGCGGCCAGGTCGGGCGCGTTGCCGTTGAGGATGTTGATGTTGCCTTTGGGGACGTCTACGAAATCGAAGAAGTTGTTCTTCATGAAAGAGTGGTAGCTCTCGGGATGGGCTTCGGGCAGGCCGACATATTCATCCATATTGAAAGTGATGACGTTCTTGAAAGAAACGTAACCTTCTTTATATAGACGAATCAATTCTTTATAGGTGCCGATGGGCGTGGAGCCGGTCGGGAGACCGAGCACAAAAGGTTTGTCGGTTTTCGCGGCTTTGGCGTTGATGGCGTCTGCGATGTACTTGGCGGCCCAAACGGAGCCGGCGTCGTAGGTGTTTTCAATAATGAGTCTCATATAATTGATGAATTAGAATAATTTGACAAATACTTCAATGGCTTGGTATTCCGCCATGCCCAGTTCGTTGTAGAGGCGGGCGGTGTTTTGGGTGCGCTCTTCGGCGCGCTGCCAGAACTCACGCGGGTCGTCGCCGGGGAAAGGCATGATGTCTTTCTGGGACAGGTGGCGGTAGATGGCGTGACGTTTCTTGATCAGTTCGTCCGGGCTCAAAGGAACGGCCATATCCACGCGGCCGAGCTCCCATTCCATCCAGGCACCCCGGTAGAGCCAGCAGTGGCACTCTTTCAACCAGGCTTCGTTTTCCAACTGACGGAGGGCTTCCAGAACCGCCTCCGTGCAGACGCGGTGGGTTCCGTGCGGGTCGGCCAGGTCGCCGGCGAGGTAAATCTGCTGGGGTTTCACTTTCTGGAGCAGGTCGATGATGATGTCGATGTCCTTCTGGGTGCGTTCCCCTTTCTTGATGCCGCCCGTCTCATAGAAAGGCAAGTTGAGGAAATGCGCGTTGGTGTCCTCGTTGAGGCCGAAGGAGCGGACGGCTCCGCGGGCTTCGCTGCGGCGGATGGCGCCTTTGAGCTCGAGCAGGGCGCGGGGCTCCGGTTCGCCCGGGCGTTTGCTCTCGATAATCTTGCGAACCTCTTCGCGACGGTCTCCGTAGCCCAGTTCGCGGGCCGCGTCGATGTGCTGATAGACGACATCGTCGTGGACGGCCACATTGCCGGAGGTCTCATACGCCACGTGCACGTCGTGTCCTTGCTGGACCAGACGGATGAAAGTTCCGCCCATCGAAATCACGTCGTCGTCGGGATGGGGCGAGAAGATGATCACGCGTTTCGGGAAAGGCTTGGACGGGACGGGGCGGGTGCTGTCGTCCGCGTTCGGTTTGCCGCCCGGCCATCCGGAAATCGTATGCTGGAGGTCGTTGAAGACGTCGATGTTGATCTTGTCGTAAGGGCCGAAAATGTCCAGCACTTCTTCAAGGGAATTCTCCAGGTAGTCCTTGAGCGTGAGCTTGAGGATAGGTTTCTGGACGGTCTGGCAGAGCCAGATGACGGCCTTGCGCAGATATTTGGGGCTCCAGTGGCAGGGGCCGATGCGCCAAGGCGCCACAAAGCGGGTCAGCAGGGAAGCGGAGTTGTTGTCGGTATAGACGCAGATGTTCTCGTGTCCTTGCAGCAGGGAAGCCGGGCAGGCGGGATTGGCGTCCATTTCCGAAAGGTCATAGACGGCTTGCGCCTTGTCTTCGCCCCAGGCCATCAAGATGATTCTTTTGGCGGAACGCATCGTAGCGATGCCGATGGTGATGGCGGAAGAGGGGGTGGATTTCACATCGTTGTTGAAATTCTTGGCCTGGCGCTTGCGGGATGAGTATGAGAGCAGGACGTTGCGGGTGCGGCTGCCGGCCGATGTCCCCGCTTCGTTGAAACCAATCTGTCCTTTTTCACCCACGCCGATGACCAGCAGGTCGAGTCCGCTGACTTCTTTGTCGTAAGCCGCGCACCAGGCAGGCAATTCGTTTTTGGCGATATTTCCCTGCGGAAGGCGGATGTCTTCTTTCTTGATGTCCACCAGATTGAGCAGCTCCTCGTTGATCCGGCGGTTGCGGCTTTGGGCGGCCTGCGGGTCGATGGGATAGTATTCATCGATGGAATAGACCACCACGTTCGCAAAAGAAAATTTACCCGCTTTGTACCGGGCCACCAGTTCGCGATAGAGCGAAAGGGGTGTTTTGCCGGTCGAAAGACCCAAGCGGAAAAGACCGTCTTTTTTCGCCTGGACCGCGTTGACGATTTCGTCCGCGACCGCGCGGCAAGCATCGTCGGATTCCGCGAAAATTTCGGCGGGAATATGCTCGTAAGTGTGCAGGATGTCGGAAGAAATGCCGTCCAGAATCAGACCGCCGTCTTCCTCAAGGGTGAAATGTTTGTTTTCCATAAAATGGATGTTATGTCTATTAAGTGCAAAAATAAGAATTTTTTTTGTTTTTCTCTCGCTTTGCCTGCATTTTCCCACTCCGCCGCTTGGCCCTTTTTCCGCAGAATCGTAAAAAAATTTGCATTTCTCTCAACTTGCTCGTAAATTTGTAAAATGTGGGAGGATTCCTCCCGGTGGATTATTTAGACTAGTATGAGAACTATTTGCAAAATGGGTGTTTTGGCGGTCCTCTTTGCGACCGTCATTTCCTGTACCTGTGGTCCCCGCTATGCCACTCGTGCTGAAAAATTGATGGCGGAAATGAACAATCCTGAATCTGACTATGTGCTGGTCGCCTGCCACCGCGGCGATTGGCGCAATTATCCTGAAAATTCCATTCCGGCCATCGAGTCGGTCATCGCCATGGGCGCAGACATCGTCGAGTTGGATGTGAAAATGACCAAGGACAGCGCCATCGTCCTCAGCCACGACCACAACGTGCGCCGCTGCACCAACTGGAAAGGCGAGCACGGCAGCGGTGTGGACAAATTGACCTTGGCGGAAATCAAGGCCCTCAAGCTCAAAAGAGCACACGGCGTGACCACGGACTCCCTGCGTATGCCCACCCTCGAAGAGGCTTTCCTGGTTTGCAAGGACCGCATTCTCATCAACATCGACCAGGGATTCCAATACTATGATCTGATCATGCCCATCGCCGAGAAGGTGGGAATCACCAAGCAGTTGCTCATCAAAGGCAGTGACGCCGTGGATTTCGTCAACGCCAAGATGAACCAATATTCAGAGAAGATGATGTATATGCCCATCGTCCGCCCCAAGAAAGACAGCTGCCGTGCGTTGAAGAGCTTCATCGCGGCGGGCGAGGCCAATCCGGCCGACAAGCCCATCGCTTACGAGTTGTGCTATGGCTCGAATTGCACGCCGGCCGATTATCAGGAAGCGGTGGATCTGGTCCGCGCTGCCGGTTCCCGCGCTTGGATCAACACCCTTTGGTCTTCGCTCTGCGGCCGCGGCTATGACGACGACGCCGCCTTCGAGGCCTGGAAAGAAACTGGTTCCCCCGAACCCGTTTACGGTGCCATTCTCAAAACCGGTGTATCTATGATTCAAACCGACCGTCCCGAAATGTTGCTGAACTATCTCCGCAGCATCGGACGTCACGATTAATACTAATACTTATTTAAACGAAAAACCTATGAACACTTTATTTATCTGCGTTCCCTTAGCCTCGCTGCTCGCGTTGCTGTTCGCATTCATTTTCTTCCGCCAGATGCGCAAAGAAGATGAAGGCACTCCCACGATGCGCCAAATCGCCCAATACGTCCGTGAGGGCGCGATGGCCTACCTCAAACAACAATACAAGGTGGTGGTCATCGTCTTTATTGTGTTGGCCGTCTTGTTCGCCATTCTGGCCTACGGATTCGGTGTCCAGAACCCTTGGGTTCCCTTTGCCTTCCTGACGGGTGGCTTCTTTTCCGGACTGGCGGGCTTCGTGGGTATGAAGACGGCGACCTATGCATCCGGCCGTACGGCCAACGCTGCCCGCCGCAGCCTCAACGCCGGCTTGAAAGTCGCTTTCCGCAGCGGCGCGGTGATGGGTCTGACCGTTGTCGGTCTAGGCTTGCTGGACATCGCCCTGTGGTACTGGGTCCTCCAGATGTTCTATCCTGCCACCGAAGCGCACAATCTTGTCGTCATCACGACCACGATGCTGACCTTCGGAATGGGTGCCTCCACCCAGGCTCTCTTTGCCCGTGTGGGCGGCGGTATCTACACCAAAGCCGCTGACGTGGGTGCCGACATCGTGGGCAAGGTCGAGAGCGATCTTCCCGAGGATGACCCCCGCAACCCCGCCACCATCGCCGACAACGTGGGCGACAACGTGGGTGATGTTGCCGGTATGGGCGCTGACTTGTACGAGTCCTATTGCGGCTCCATCCTTTCTACGATGGCGCTCGGTGCTTCCGCGTTCTTCCAGGACGGCACCGATATGCAGGTGAAAGCCATTCTGGCTCCGATGCTCATCGCCGCCGTCGGCGTGTTGCTGTCGGTCGTCAGCATTTTCACGGTGCGCACCAAAGAGGGCGCCGGTATGGGACAGTTGCTCAAGAGCATGAGTTTCGGAACCAACCTGGCTGCGATTCTCAGCGGTGTCGCCGCCTTCGCCATCCTGGCCCTTGTGTTCGGCACGGCGGATGGTCTCTGGTGGCATTTCGGTTGCTCCGTGGTCGCGGGCCTGCTGGCCGGTGTGATTATCGGAAAGGCTACCGAATACTACACTTCTCACTCTTATAAGCCCACCCAGAAATTGGCAGAGGCTTCCCAGACCGGTCCTGCCACCGTCATCATCAACGGTGTCGGTCTCGGTATGGTTTCGACGGCCATCCCCGTTATTTCCATCGTCTGCGCCATCGTGCTCTCCTATCTCTTCGCCATCGGTTTTGATGTGAAGAATATGTTGTCTGCGGCCAATCTCTCCCTGGGTCTGTACGGTGTCGCCATCGCGGCGGTCGGTATGTTGTCCACCCTGGGCATCACCTTGGCTACGGATGCTTACGGCCCTATCGCGGACAATGCGGGCGGTAACGCTCAGATGAGCGAACTGGATCCCGAAGTGCGTGAGCGTACCGATGTGCTGGATGCCCTCGGCAACACCACGGCTGCCACCGGAAAGGGTTTTGCCATTGGTTCTGCGGCCTTGACGGCTCTGGCCCTGTTGGCTTCCTATATCGAGGAAATCAAAATCGCCCTTCACCGCACCGGTGAAATGGTGGCTACGGCGGCCGGTGATATGATCAGCGCTGAAAACGCCTCCATTCTCGACATTTTGAACAATTACAATGTATCCTTGATGAATCCCACCGTGCTGGCGGGCGTTTTCATCGGTTCGATGATGGCTTTCCTCTTCTGCGGTCTCACGATGAACGCGGTCGGTCGCGCCGCCGCCAAGATGGTGATCGAGGTGCGTCGTCAGTTCAAGGAAATCAAAGGCATCCTTACCGGAGAAGGTACTCCTGATTACAAACGTTGCGTGGAAATCTCTACCAAGGCGGCCCAATATGAAATGTTGGGTCCGGCTCTTCTGGCCATCATCGTTCCCATCGTGGTCGGTGTCGTGCTGGGCGTGGCCGGTGTGCTGGGTCTGCTGATCGGCGGTCTGGGCGCGGGCTTCGTGCTGGCCGTCTTCATGTCCAACTCCGGCGGCGCCTGGGACAATGCCAAGAAATATGTGGAAGAAGGTCACTTCGGCGGCAAGAATTCCGATTGCCACCACGCGACCGTCGTGGGTGACACCGTGGGCGATCCTTTCAAAGATACCTCCGGTCCTTCGCTCAACATTCTCATCAAACTGATGAGCATGGTCAGCATCGTGATGGCCGGCTTGACAACCGCCTTCCATCTGCTGTAAGCCCCGAAGGCAATGTCCTCCCTCTGGTTTTTATTCTTCATACCGGCCGTTATTGCGGCCGGTTGGGGTTTAATAATCCTTTTTAAGCCCGGGGAGGCCTCGTCGGCGCGTGCGCTGCTGGCCTGTTCCCTGCTGGCGGGAGGCATAGCCATTGTCTTGTATTCCCTGGGGTTCCGGCCCGGGGCTGAATTCATTCACTGGGATGACATTTCCTATTATGTCATCATGATGGTCGTCATCCCTCTGTATTATCTGGCGCTCCGGCACCTGACTACCCTTCGCGGCATTCAGGTGCGGGACTACCTGATTTTCCTGGCTCCCGCTATCATCGTGTCTTTCGGGGTGGTGTCGCTGTATGTGTTCAATTACGAGCACGGCTATCTGTTCAGCCGCGTCTTCATCGGATTCTACACCGTCGCCGTCATCGTCTGGTCGTATGATGCCGGACGAAAGTACTATCATTTGCTCTCAGAATATTGCAGTACGGTGGAAAGCACCTCGGTGGACGATGTGCGTATGCTGACCATTACGGGCCTGACGATCATTCCCATCGGTACGACCATCATCGCCATCTCGCATTATCAGCGGACTGTCGTGCTCACCATCGTGATGATTGTGATCCTGTCCATCTTCCTGTTCATCGCCGGCTTGTTCATCTATCGGATCCGCTATTCTGCGGAAATCCTCCGTCAGCGGCTTGCGCAGTATGATGCGCTGGAAAAGGCATCGGAGCCCAAACCCGCCCTGTCGGCGGAGAGTTCTTATGCGCGGTTTCTGCAGCAGTTGGAGCACGTGATCATCGAGGAAAAGATCTTTCTGGATCCGGATATTTCGCTGGTTACGCTGGCCGAACGCATCAAGACCAACCGGACCTATCTGTCGGATGCCATTCACATGACCTACGGGATGTCCTTTTCCGATTATTTCAATCATCTTCGCATCCAGTACGCGATTGAACGGATGCGGGAGAAAAAGAGGGCCGGCGAGCCCATCCTGGTCAAAGAGATCGCGCTCGAGGATGAAAACATTATAATCATATAAAGAAATGGGTTTGTTAAGTGGAAAAACCGCCGTTATTACCGGCGCTTCGCGAGGAATTGGGAAAGCCATTGCCCAGCGTTTTGCTGCGGAAGGTGCCAACATCGCCATCACCGACATTGCTTCGGTTGAGGATATGGAAGGTACACGGCAGGAGATTCTGGCCGAAGGGGTGGATTGCCGTACCTATCAGGTGGATGCCGCCGATTTTGCGGCGACCGAGCAGGTCATTAAGGCCATCCGTGCGGATTTCGGCAGCATCGATGTGCTGGTCAACAATGCGGGCATCACCCGTGACACCCTGCTGATGCGGATGAGCGAGCAGCAATGGGATGACGTGCTCCGCATCAACCTCAAATCCGCATTCAACAACATTCACGCGGTGGCGCCCATCATGGTGTCCCAGCGCGGCGGAAGTATCATCAATATTTCTTCGATTGTCGGTATCCACGGCAACGCAGGGCAGGCTAATTATTCGGCTTCTAAGGCGGCGTTGATCGCGCTGGCCAAATCCGTGGCCAAAGAGCTGGGTGCGCGCGGCATCCGTGCCAACTGCGTGGCCCCCGGCTATATTATTTCCGATATGACGGCCAAACTTCCCGAAGAAGTGCGTAAGGCGTGGGCGGACGCCACGCCTTTGCGTCGTGGGGGGACCGTGGATGAGGTCGCCAAGACGGCGCTCTTTTTGGCTAGCGATTTAAGTTCCTTTATCACCGGGCAAGTGATTGTATGCGACGGCGGCTACGCCCTGTAGCGGGCGTTGTCGCAGCTTTTGGCAAGGCGCTGGTGGATTTCTTTCTGCCGGAGCGTTGTGTCGTGTGCGGCTGTGTGCTCTCGCGGAACGAGCGCTTCATTTGTTGTTATTGTGAGTCAGACATGCCTCTGACGCGTTATTGGTTGCAGGAGAAGCAGCCGATGGCGGAGCGCTACAACGCCTGTATCCAGCAGCAGTTGGGTGCCTACGAAGCCCCCGGTCGCGCGGCTGCCCTTTTCTTTTACCGGGAGGAAGCGGGCTTCAAGTGGATACCTCAGGGGCTGAAATATGAGGGCAGACGGGCCCTGGGACGCTATTTCGGTGAGCGGTTGGGTCGCGAACTGGCCGGCAGTCCCCTGTTTGCCGATGTGGATTTGATTATCCCCGTTCCCTTGCATCCCTGGCGCCGTTTCCGGCGCGGTTACAACCAGGCGGAAGTGCTGGCCCAGGCCGTTGAGAATGCCTACCGGAAAGCGTTTGCCGAGGACTCTTCCCGGGTTCCGCCCGTTGTGTGCAGCCGACTCGTCCGTCGCGTACGGGCCACGCGAACTCAAACGCGTCTGAGCGGAGAGGAGAAGCGTAAGAATGTGGCTGGTGCTTTCAGCATCGATCCCCGTACTTTGGCCCGTCTTCCTTTTAAACCCCGACACATCCTTTTGTTGGATGATGTGTTTACGACAGGCTCGACGCTCAGTGCCGTTCACGCGGCCCTTCGGACTATTTTCCCGCCCGAAGTTGCCATCTCCGTCGCCACGCTGGCGTATGTGCCCGGTGATTGATGCGTCTTGGTACAAAAAAAGCGGCGGGGTTTTTCCGTCGCTCTTTTTTCGCGATATTGCGAATGGTTGTTAAAGTACTAATTTTTTAAAGACGAAAGATTCGATAGTCATCTCGTTGTCACTGGTGAACTTACCACTCCAAGGACCCAGGGAAGAGCCGTCGAAGTTCATGGTGATGGTGTCTCCGGCAATGATGAAGATACCGGTGTACTTATGGGCGCCGTCACCCTCAACGGTGTCCATTGCGAAGTTCGTCTGGGAGGTGAAGGTAATCGTGCGGGAGATCTCATTGCCTGCATTAACCCAAGTCGTTCCAATCAAAGATTTGGCTTTCTCAATGTCTTTTTTGCAAGAGGTGGTCAGCGAGAGGGTGACCACAGCGGCGATAACGCTGGCCAAGATAACAAGAAACTTTTTCATAATGTGGTAAAAAATTAATTGGTTTTTATTTTTCTGCTTTAAGGGCTACCGCCTGTGCGATAACACGGCAAAGGTAGCAATAAAATTGGATTTTCCCGAAAAAATATGTATTTTCGCAAAATATTTATAAAACTCAAATTATGGCCTCAACGTTAAATTCAAAGATTCCTGAAGGTCCTTTGGCCGAAAAGTGGTCAAAGCATAAAGCAGGCATCCGCGTTGTCACCCCCGGCAACAAACGGAAACTGGACATCATCGTGATTGGCACCGGCCTTGGCGGAGCGTCCGCGGCTGCCTCTTTGGGCGAGCTCGGATACAATGTCAAGGTTTTCTGTATCAGCGATTCCCCCCGCCGCGCGCACTCCATCGCCGCCCAGGGTGGTATCAACGCCGCCAAGAACTACCAGAACGACAACGACTCCATCTACCGTCTCTTCTATGAGACCATCAAGGGTGGCGACTATCGTTCCCGTGAAGCGAATGTCTACCGTCTGGCGGAAGTCAGCAACAATATCATCGACCAGTGCGTCGCGCAAGGTGTTCCCTTTGCCCGGGAATACGGCGGTTTGCTGGCCAACCGCTCTTTCGGTGGGGCTACCGTCAGCCGCACCTTCTATGCCCGCGGTCAAACCGGACAGCAGCTGTTGTTGGGCGCTTATGCCGCTTTGAACCGTCAGGTGGCGGCGGGCACCGTCAAGAGCTATCCCCGGCACGAGATGCTGGACGTGGTGATCGTGAACGGCGAGGCCAAAGGTATCATCGCCCGCAACCTGGTGACCGGCGCCATCGAGCGCTTCGGCGCCCACGCGGTGGTGATCGCCTCCGGTGGTTATGGCAACACCTATTTCCTTTCCACCAACGCGATGAACAGCAATGGTTCGGCGGCCTGGCAGTGCTACAAGAAAGGCGCTTTCTTCGCCAACCCTTGCTTCGCGCAGATCCACCCCACCTGTATCCCCGTACACGGTGAGCAGCAGAGCAAGCTTACCCTGATGAGCGAGTCCCTGCGTAACGACGGCCGCATCTGGGTTCCCAAGAAATTGGAGGATGTGGCCAAACTCCGCAAGCACGAGATCAAGCCTTCCCAGATTCCGGAGGAAGACCGCGACTACTACCTCGAAAGAAGATATCCCGCCTTCGGCAACCTCGTTCCCCGTGACGTGGCTTCCCGCGCCGCCAAGGAGCGTTGCGACGCCGGCTTCGGTGTCAACGAGACCGGCCTGGCCGTGTTCCTCGATTTCAAGACGGCCATCGACCGCCTGGGTGAGGACAAGATTCGCGAGCGTTACGGCAACCTCTTCCAGATGTACGAGAAGATTACCGCCGTCAACCCCTATAAGGAGCCGATGATGATTTATCCGGCCATCCACTACACGATGGGCGGTCTCTGGGTGGACTACAACCTCCAGACCACCGTTCCCGGCCTGTACGCCATCGGTGAGGCCAACTTCTCCGACCACGGCGGCAACCGTCTGGGCGCCTCCGCGTTGATGCAGGGTCTGGCCGACGGTTATTTCATCCTCCCTTACACCATCGGCGACTACCTCGCCGGTCACTTCAAGGACGGTCCGGTCAACACCCAGACCCCCGAGTTCGAGGCCGCCGAAAAAGCCGTCAAGGACAAGATCGAGAAACTCTTCTCCATCAAGGGCAAACGCACCGTCGATTCCATCCACAAGGAACTCGGTCACATTATGTGGGAGCACGTGGGTATGGCTCGCAACGAAGAAGGATTGAAAGAGGGTATCAAACTCATCCAGGCCCTGAAGAAAGAGTTCTGGTCCAACGTGTTCGTGCCCGGCAGCAACTTCGAGTTCAACCAGGAACTGGAGAAAGCCCTGCGCCTGGCCGACTTCCTCGAAATCGGCGAACTGATGGCCCGCGACGCCCTCAACCGCAAGGAGTCCTGCGGCGGTCATTTCCGCGAGGAGAGCCAGACCGAAGAAGGCGAGACCAAGCGTGACGACGAGAACTATATGTACGTTGCTGCGTGGGAGTACAAGGGCGAGGATGTAGAGCCCGAGTTGACCAAGGAGCCGCTCAAATATGAGAACATCAAGATTGCTACCCGTAACTATAAAGACTAAGGAAAGATGGATCTGACATTGAAAGTATGGCGTCAGAAAAACGCCAAGACCAAAGGTCATTTTGAGACCTATCAAGTAAAAAATATCTCCGAGGGTTCCTCTTTCCTTGAGATGCTCGATATTCTCAACGAGCAGCTCGTTCAGGAAGGCATCGACCCCGTCGCCGTGGAAAAAGGCTGCCAGAGCAGCGGTCCGGTCTCATTCGACCACGACTGCCGTGAGGGCATCTGCGGCGCTTGCTCTCTGTACATCAACGGCCGTGCACACGGTCCCGACGATGAAGTGACCACCTGCCAGTTGCATATGCGCAAGTTCAAAGATGGCGACACCATCACCATCGAGCCTTGGCGCAGCGCTGGTTTCCCGGTCATCAAAGACCTCGTGGTGGACCGCGGCGCTTTCGACAAGATTCTCCAGGCCGGCGGCTTCATTTCCGTCCGTACGGGCGGTGTGCCCGACGCCAACGCGATTCCCATCGCCAAGGAGAAGGCCGACGAGTCGATGGATGCGGCTGCCTGCATCGGTTGCGGTGCCTGCGTGGCTACCTGTAAGAACGGTTCCGCGATGCTCTTCGTGGCGGCCCGCGTGAGTTCCCTCGCGCTGCTGCCTCAGGGCAAGATCGAAGGCGCCCGCCGCGCGAAAGCGATGGTGGCCAAGATGGACGAACTCGGCTTTGGCAACTGTACCAACACCCGCGCCTGCGAGATGGAGTGCCCCAAGCACATCACCGTCTCCCACATCGCCCGCCTCAACCGCGAATTCCTCTGCGCCAAGTTCCAGGACTAAACGCGGAATATGTTAGTGTTTTTTAATGTGTAATTTAATATAGTGATGCCTATGATATAACCTCTATAGATTTAGGTACATATTAAACGTTTTCTTTTATTCAAAGTAACTGAAAATCTCGACAATTGGAAGGATACTTGGAGAATGAAGGTGCGTTCATGCATCTGCGTGAGCCATTTCTTCTTGTTGGTATCCGGGCAGTCGAGAGCCTTCAGTTCTACAAAAAGGAATGGCCCGCGTTTTTGTGTATAGTTCCTTTTTCGGGCTAATCAAGAACATAAAATTAAATTTATATTTTCGATTATGAACAAACGAATATTATTATTTTCTGTAGTCTTTTTACTTATGTTATTTCTCTTTGTTAGTTGCGGAACAACAAAGCCTATGACTCATGGTATTCATCTGGCCGCATCTCGAGTGGGAGAGGTTGAAAAATTTCAGTACTACATTTCCAGAAATGTGCTTCTAACCAGAAAACTTGATGATGACATAGAGGGCTCTATTGACGAAAACGGAAAGATGAAAATAACACAAAATACAGATATTATTCAAATAACAAGCAATACGAAAGGGGTTTTGATTAAGAAAACAATAATGCCGAATGGATATTATGAGTACAATGTTTGTTTTGGAGCAGACGACTCTAAATTCCTTTGTTTTCAATATGAAAAAAAATACGATAAGGCATATCTTGTGTTACAAAAAATTGCCGGCGACTATTACGTCAAATATGGCAACCATTTGTATCGCGTTGAGTGGGATCCGGATCAACTGGGAGAAAAAAAAGCGCAAGCTAAATCAGATGAATTCTGGTCCAAGTTTTCCGGTTGGTGGAATGGAATAACCTATGATGGAGAAAGCGACCCATATTTATTGGTCAAGATGAATGTCAAGATCAAGCAAAAAGAAAAATATCAAAAAGAAACGGGCCGATCTGTTAAGTAAAAAGAGCACAAAGAGCTCAAAAGAGCGACGGAATTTCCCGCCGCTCTTTTTGTATGTTCTTGGTGGCCTAAACAAATAAAATGATTATCTTTGCAAGGATGGACCGGAAGGTCGGCCGGATTTTCGGACGAACTCGGTGAACGAATAAGATGATAGGCAACTATGGCGGCAGGTGAGACATTAACCCCGATGATGAAGCAATTTTACAGCGTCAAGGCGCAACACCCTGAAGCGCTGCTGCTGTTTCGTTGCGGGGACTTCTACGAGACCTACGGAGAAGACGCCGTCATCGCCAGCAAGATTCTGGGCATCGTGCTCACGCGCCGCTCGAACGCGGTGGAGACGGCGATGGCCGGATTTCCCTACCATTCCATCGAAACCTATCTTCCGAAGTTGGTGCTGGCCGGTCACAAGGTGGCGGTCTGCGATCAGTTGGAGGACCCGAAACTCACCAAGAACATCGTCAAGCGGGGCGTTACGGAACTCGTGACTCCGGGTGTCGCCCTCAACGAGCAGTTGCTCAAGCAGAACGAGAACAATTTTATCGCGGCCGTATGCGTGGGTAAGGAAGACCGCTACGGAGTCGCTTTCCTGGATATTTCCACCGGCAGTTTCCAACTCTCCGAAGGTACGCCGGATTATGTCGTTTCTCTCATCAACAGTTTTGCTCCGAAGGAGTTGCTCTTCCCGCGAGAGTATGAACGGATGCTGCGGGAACGCATTCCCGGTCCTTTCTATATTTCCACCCTCGAAGAGTGGGCCTTTGTCTATGACAACGCGGTGGAGCGGCTCAAAAAGCAACTCCAGACCAACAGCCTGCGGGGTTATGCCGTCGAGAAAAAGCCTTTGGGCGTGACGGCGGCCGGTGCGTTGATTCTCTATCTGGAGCAGACGCATCACGTCGGGCTGAAGAACATTTGCAGCCTCAGCCGCATCGACGAGGGGCAGTATGTGTGGATGGACCAATTCACCCTGCGCAACCTCGAAGTGTTCCAGTCGGCTTCCGGCCGGGACGGTGTGGCCTTGGTCGATGTGCTGGACCGTTGTGCCTCTCCGATGGGCGCCCGCGAGCTGCGCCGCTGGCTTTCCCTGCCGATCATGGATGTCAAGGAACTCAACGCCCGTTACGATTGCGTCGATTTTTTCCTGGCACATCCTGAAGTACTGTCCGCTTTGCGTGAGAAAATCTCTGACCTGGGCGATATCGAGCGTTTGCTGGCCCGGGCGGCGGCCGGTCGTATTCTTCCGCGCGCGACCTTGCAATTGGGCAAGGGCCTCGGACAGTTGCGTCCCATTCTGGCCTTGTGCCAAAACTCCGGGGTGGAAGCCATTCGGCAGATGATTGACGAGGTCCATGATTGCGAGGATCTCTCCCAGACGATTCTGCATACGCTTTGTTCCGATCCGGCGGCGATGCCGGGCAAGGGGGATATCATTGCTCCGGGCGTGAATGCGGAACTGGATGCGTTGCGCCGTCTCTCGCGCGAGGGCAAGCAGGTGTTGCTCGACATTCAGCAACGCGAGATCGAGCGTACGGGGATTCCTTCGCTCAAGGTCGGGTACACCAATGTGTTCGGCTATTATCTGGAGGTGCGCAACGGACATAAGGACAAGGTTCCCGAGGATTGGGTGCGGCGTCAGACCCTGGTGGGTTCCGAGCGCTATATCACCGAAGAACTCAAGCGTTACGAGGAGCAGATTTTGGGTGCGGAAGAGAAAATCTACGTGCTGGAAACAGGGATTTATAATGAACTGATTGCTAAAATCCAGGCGAAAATCGTGGAGATTCAGGCCAACTGCCGGATCCTGGCCCGACTGGATTTGCTGTCCTCTTTCGCTTATCTGGCCAAAGCCAACCGGTATTGCCGTCCGATTGTGGACGCTGGCCGTCGCATTGAAATCAAGGACGGTCGTCATCCGGTCATCGAAACCTTGATGGAGAGCGGTGAAGAATATATTCCCAACGATGTGATGCTCGACAGTTCCAGCCAGCAGATTATCTTGCTGACCGGTCCGAACATGGCCGGTAAGTCCGCATTGTTGCGTCAGACGGCGCTCATTGTGCTGATGGCCCAGATTGGCTGTTTCGTACCCGCGAGCGCCGCGCAAATCGGTTGGTGCGACAAGATTTTCACACGTGTGGGCGCGAGTGACAATATTTCCCGGGGTGAATCCACCTTTATGGTGGAGATGTTGGAAACCGCGATGATTCTTCATAATCTGTCCAAGCGCTCCTTGGTCCTATTGGATGAAATCGGACGCGGAACCGCCACTTTCGACGGAATGAGCATCGCCCGCGGCATCGTCGAGTATATCCACGAATATGGTCAGGGGGCGAAGACGCTCTTTGCCACGCACTACCACGAACTCAATGATATGGAGGGCTTGTATTCCCGCATCAAGAATTTCCACGTCAAGGTCAAGGAGGCCGACGACAAGGTGATTTTCTTGCGGAAAATAGCACCGGGCGGGGCCGAAAAGAGTTTCGGTATCCACGTCGCGCAGATGGCGGGCCTGCCCAAGGAGGTCATCGCTTCCGCCAAGAAGACTTTGAGTTCGCTGGAGAAAAAAGATGCCGCCAAGCCCCGCAGCAAAATGATCAAGCCGTACAACATCCCCGAGGGCCGGGTGGAAAGCGACGGGGCGATTCAACTGTCTTTCTTCCAACTCGATGACCCTACGCTCTCGTCCATCCGCGACAAACTGGCCGCCACCGACCTCAACAATCTGACCCCCCTCCAGGCCTTCGATCTCATCCGTGAGATGAAAGCCGAAGTCGGAATTAAGTAAGAAAATCTAGATTTTTTTTGAAAATTATCAAATAATCTCTATATTGCGAAAAATTTCGCAACGAAAAAAATCGCAATAATGGAAAATCCTTTCAAATTTGGAACGGTTGTCAATGGTAAGTATTTCACGGACAGAAAGAAAGAACAATTGTTCCTAACTCAAATCTTGAATAGTCCCAACCACGCCATCTTGATTAGCCCGCGACGCTTCGGAAAAAGTTCGCTTGTAGCGCAAACTTTGGGTGAAAGCCATCGAGAAAGCATATCAATCAATATGCAGGCGATTACCAGTATGGATAATTTGGCGGAAACCATTTTGAAAAGAGCGCTGGCTAAACATCCTTTGCAAAAGATTGGTCATTATCTCGCTAATTTCCGGATCGTTCCAACGGTTTCAGTCAATCAAATATCCGGACAACCCGAATTTTCTTTTCATGCAGGGACTGACCATCAAATTATGCTGGAGGATGCTTTTTCCGTGCTGGAACAATTGGGTAAAAAAGAGCGGATTATCGTTATATTTGATGAATTTCAGGAAATTTTGAAGATAAACCCCTCGTTGGACCGCATTTTGCGCTCCATTATGCAGGAACAACAAAATATCAATTATATTTTGATGGGAAGTCAGGAAGATATGATGAAGAATATTTTCCTACGAAAGAAATCGCCATTCTATCACTTTGGTACCTTGATTCATTTGGATAGAATTCCCCGCTCTGATTTCAAAAACTACTTGACAGAACGGCTGGATGAGATTTGTCCGAGAGCGTCCGCGGAGGAGCTGTCCGATGAAATTCTGCAGTTCACAACTTGTCACCCTTATTATACTCAACAACTGGCTTTTCAGGTTTGGTATCAGATGCAAAGCGGAACAGCTGCTAAGCAGGCCGTGTCGGAGGCCATTGAGCAAATCGTTATTATGCACGATTTTGACTATTCGCGTCTTTGGGATGCGATGAATCTGACCAACAAAGCTGTACTGATTAAATTGGCGATGTTGCAAACGGATTTTGAAATAGCCTCTGTTAACCAGCCTACCAGTACTGTTTTCAGCAGTTTAAAGCGCTTGATACACTCTGGCATCGTCATTAAGGACAAGCATTACGAGTTGGATGACCCTTTCTTCTGCCTCTGGATACAGCAGCATTTTTTGTGATTGCGAAAAATTTCGTTGCGAAAAAAATCGCAACAAGGGGATTCGGATGGTAAAATCGATGTTATAGGGTCCTACAGGGCGGATTTTGCTTCGCGTTGGCGGCGGGCTTCGTAGAGGAGGATGGCGGCGCTGACGGAGGCGTTGAGGGAGTCCATTTTACCCAGCATAGGAATCAAGATGTGGCGGTCGGCGGCAATGCGCCAGGCGTCGGTGAGGCCGTCGGCTTCGGAGCCGATAACGAGGGCGGTGGGCCCGGTCATATCCACATCGTAATAGGGCTTGGAGTCTTGCAGTTGGGCGGTGAGAATCTGTACTTTGCGCTGTTGCAAGAATGCGATGGCTTCTTCGCTGGAACAGACGGC
>CACZWF010000031.1 GCA_902784785.1 uncultured Bacteroidia bacterium | reverse complement strand
TCCCACGCATCATGTGGGACGCTTTCGGCCGCGTTTGCCAACGCCGAGGCCTTACGCGCACTGAGCGGCTCCTTGCCGTCATTCGCGAGGACATCGCCAACCACGGCGACGATCGCGACCGCGTCGACCTCGAAACCGCAGAACGCGAGCTCGCAGAACGCCGATCCCGTAAGGGCGGCAGGCCGCCAAAGAAGAAGGCCTGACCTCGGCGCGAAAAATCGACTGAACCCACGGAACTGTGCGCAGAGCTCGGGCACGGGTCACCCCCGCCGCCCTAATCTGCGAGAACACCCCTCCCCCCGGCCACGCTGGGAGCCGCTCGGCCACGCCTTTGCAACGTAAAGAACCGGCAGAGCCTCCCAACGGCCGGGAGGGGAAGCGCAAAGCCCCACTCACCACAGTGGGGCTTTTTGCGTGTCGCGCTGCGTCATGACGCTAGCTGGTCAGAGGGGCGACCCACGGCGGCCGCAACCTCAGCGACAAGGAACTTTATTCCTGGGCGTTGGAAGCCCAGGAAAGGGGAGCGGGGGAGATACTCTTCACTTCGATGGACCACGACGGGACCAAGGCGGGCTACCCCTGCGACGTTTATGCCCGTTTGTGCGACAGCCTGCGCATCCCGGTCATTGCTTCCGGCGGCGCCGGGACCATCGAACATATCGCCGAAGTGTTGACCAAGGGCAAGGCGGACGCGGCGCTCGCGGCCAGCATCTTCCACTATGGGGAAATTCCCATTCCCGTCCTCAAGGACGCATTACGCAAACAAGGAATCAGTATACGATGATGAAATTTTCCGATTTTACCCTCGACAAAACGGGTGACGGCCTGCTGCCCGTCATCATCCAGGACATCCGTACCCGCAAGGTGCTGATGCTGGGTTACATGAACGAAGAAGCCTTCGACAAGACGGTGGCGGAAGGAAAGGTCACTTTCTTTTCCCGCAGCCGGAATACCCTGTGGACCAAAGGCGAGACCAGCGGCAACTTTCTTTTCGTGAAGGAAATGTACGCCGACTGCGACAACGATACCTTGCTTATCAAGGCCCTGCCCATCGGTCCGACCTGCCACCGGGGCACCACGGCTTGCTTCGACACCCCCGAAGAGGAGGGTTTCATCGGCAAGCTGGAGTCCGTGATCCAGGACCGTCACGCCCAGATGCCCGAGGGCTCCTATACCACCAAGCTGTTCATCAAGGGGGTGAAGACCATCGCCAAAAAAGTGGGCGAGGAGACGACCGAAATGATTATCGAGGCCGTGGACGGCAAGCGTGACCGCTTCATCTACGAGGCTTCCGATATGATTTACCATTTTCTCGTCTTGCTGGAGCAGATGGGCGTGAGCAAAGAAGAACTGGAAAGAGAATTGATGCTGCGGCATCGTTAATCGCATAGCCTCCTTACGAGACCATGACAAGTCAGGATAATATTAAAGAGTTGCGCGCGCGTATCGAGTTCTTGCACAAGTGCCTGAATATCGAGGATAAACGGGCGCAGGTCGCGTCCATGCAGGAGAAGACCCTGGCGGCGGATTTCTGGAACGAGCCCAAGGCGGCCGAAAAGTTCCTGAAAGAAATCGCCGGCATCAAATTCTGGGTGACGTCCTACGATGCGCTGGCTGCGGCCGCGGACGATCTGGATGTGCTCTATGAGTTCGCCAAAGAGTCCGAATCCGCTGCCGGTCCCGCCAAGACGTCCGGGAAAGGCGGTCCGGAAGGGGAGAACGAGTGCCCTGAGACCGAGGAACAACAGGAGTTGGATGCGGCTTACAAGGCCCTGGCGACTCAGGTGGAAGCCCTCGAACTGCGCAATATGCTGGGAGAGGAAGGCGACAACCTCGGAGCGGTCGTGACCATCAATTCGGGAGCCGGCGGCACGGAGTCCAACGACTGGTCTTCGATGCTGATGCGTATGTACCTGCGCTGGTGCGAGCGTAACGGCTACAAGACGGAAGTGACGGAGCTCACCGAGGGGGACGAGGCCGGCATCAAGTCCGTGACCTTCCAGGTGGAGGGGGACTATGCCTTCGGTTACCTTAAGGCGGAGAGCGGGGTGCACCGGCTGGTGCGCATTTCTCCGTTCAACGCCCAGGGCAAGCGCCAGACGACCTTCTCCTCCGTTTTTGTCTATCCATTGGTGGATGATACGATTGAAATAGAAATCAATCCCGCCGACTTGGAATGGGATACCTATCGAAGCAGCGGCGCGGGCGGTCAGAATGTCAATAAAGTGGAGACGGGGGTGCGGGTGCGTCATATCCCGACGGGCATCGTGGTGGAAAATACCGAGACGCGTTCCCAACTGGACAACCGCAACAACGCTCTGCGCATCCTGAAGTCCCGTTTGTACGATCTGGAACTCAAGAAGCGCCAGGAGAAACAGGCGGAGCTCGAAGGGCAGAAGAAGCGCATCGAATGGGGAAGCCAGATTCGTTCTTATGTGCTGCACCCCTATAAAATGGTCAAGGACCTGCGCACGGGCTACGAGACTTCCGATACCCAGGGTGTGCTGGACGGCGATTTAAACGATTTTATGAAAGAATATTTAATGAACAACTGATATGGTAGAGTTTAAGTATGCACCTATGTTCCAGCTCGGGGAAGACAAGACCGAGTACTACAAGATTCCGGGTTCCGAGAAACTGGTTTCCGTTTCTTCTTTTGAAGGAAAACCGATACTGAAAGTCAGCCCGGAGGCCTTGACGCTGGTTGCCCGGCAGTCTTTCCACGACTGTCAGTTTATGCTTCGCCGCGCTCACAATGAGCAAGTGGCGGCCATCCTGCGCGACCCGGAAGCATCGGACAACGATAAGTATGTGGCCCTTCAATTCCTCCGCAATGCGGAAACGGCCGTAAAGGGCGTACTTCCGTTCTGCCAGGATACCGGTACCGCCATCATCCACGGTGAAAAGGGTCAGCAGGTCTGGACGGACTTCGAGGATGAGGAAGCCCTCAGCCTCGGTGTTTTCGAAACATACACCCAGGAGAATCTCCGTTATAGCCAGAACGCGCCGCTGGATATGTACAATGAGGTCAACACCAAGTGCAACCTCCCCGCCCAGATTGATATCGAGGCGACCCGCGGCTGCGAGTACCATTTTGTGATGGTGGCAAAAGGCGGCGGCAGCGCCAACAAGACTTATTTCTACCCTATGACTAAGGCCACCATCCAGAATGAGGGCACCCTCATTCCTTTCCTGGTGGAAAAAATGCGTTCTTTGGGTACGGCGGCCTGTCCTCCCTATCACATCGCCTTTGTCATCGGCGGCACCTCGGCGGAAAAGAACCTTCTAACGGTGAAACTGGCCAGCATCAAATTCTATGACAACCTTCCCACCACCGGGGATGAAACCGGCCGCGCCTTCCGTGACATAGACCTCGAGGAAAAACTCCTGAAGGAAGCGCAGAAGATTGGTCTTGGCGCGCAGTTTGGCGGCAAGTATATGGCCCACGACATCCGGGTGGTGCGCCTTCCCCGCCACGGTGCCAGTTGTCCCATCGGTATGGGCGTGAGTTGCAGCGCCGACCGCAACATCAAGTCAAAGATTAACGCCGACGGCGTGTGGATTGAGAAGATGGATACCAATCCTTCGGAACTTATTCCGGAAGCATTTCGCAAGCCCGGCGAAGGTGCCAAGGGCATTGAAATCGACCTTGACAAGGGCATTGACGCCGTGCGTTCCGCGCTCACCCAATACGGGGTCGGCACCCGCGTCAACCTCAAAGGCACCATCATCGTGGCTCGCGACATTGCCCACGCCAAGCTCAAGGCTCGTCTGGATGCCGGAGAGGCTATGCCTCAGTATTTCAAAGACCATCCTATCCTGTATGCCGGCCCGGCCAAGACCCCGGAAGGATATCCTTGCGGCTCGATGGGCCCCACGACGGCCAACCGTATGGACCCGTACGTGGACGAATTCCAGGATCACGGTGCATCCCTCGTCATGATAGCGAAGGGCAACCGTTCCAAAGTCGTGACGGACGCTTGCCAAAAGCACGGAGGCTTCTACCTGGGTACCATCGGCGGTGTGGCCGCGGTGCTCTCCCAGAGCAGTATCCGCAGCATCGAATGTGTCGAGTATCCGGAACTGGGTATGGAGGCCATCTGGAAAATCGATGTCGAAGATTTCCCCGCGTTCATCCTGGTGGACGATAAAGGCAACGACTTCTTCAAGACTATCGGACTGTAGGAAATCGCTTCCTCAATCCCCTCGCACATTTCCTTTTCTATGTCATGCCCGGCTCGACCGGGCATCTCTATAATTTCAGCGTGTTGACCAGCAGTTGCAGGGCGGGCTGAACCATTGTTTTGTGTGTGAAGCCTTGCAACTCATACAGGGTCATCGAGGGGTGGCCTATGTGTTTCATCAGCCCGCAGAACAGGGCGTTTTCTTCGTATCGGCAGATCATTTCCAAATTCCTGTCTCCGGTGACGAGCAGGAAAGGAGGAGCGTCCTTCCTGATATGGTGCAGGGGAGCCAGACTGTCAATGACCGGTTGGGTCTTTTCAATGCCTCTGGATTCCTTTTCGGTAAAATGGGTCATCATCTGTCCGGCGAAGGCCGCGATCAGCGAAAATTGGTCCGCATCCACGCCATATTTTGACAGATATTGTTTGTCGAGGGCCAGCATCGACACGAGATAGGCGCCGGCGCTGTGACCGGACAAAATGATTTTGTGGGTGTCACCGCCATATCGGCTGATGTTGTTCACCACCCAGGCGACGGCCATCGCCGCATCGTCGATAATTTCTGAGACGGAAGCGTCCGGGTAGAGGCGGTATCCGACCGCCACCACCACGCAGTTCTTTCCCCGAAGTTTTTCGGGGATTTTTTTGTTCCCTTTGGTGAGTCCGCCGCCGTGGAACCAGACGATGACCGGGGCTTCCTGGCGGTCGCTGTCGTAGGCGATGTCCAGCGCGCAGCGCTCCACTCCGTCACGATAGGAAATGTTATTATCCGTCTTGTTGTTTTTGGCCTGGGCTTGAAGCGGGATGCACAGAAGGGCAAGAATGCAGGCCTTTACCAATACTTTGGACATAAGCAAATTATTTCTTGGTTATTTTGTAGGGATGTTTGCAGGCGTTGTGGGCGGCTTTCTGGCAGATGTCGGCCGTTTCTTTGGAGATTTTGGCGGGATAGTAGGAGTTGCCCACGACACTGCGTCCGGAGATGGCTTCGAACCAAGTGCAGGCGGCGGTGTATCGGCCGTAGGTCTTCTGCAGATGATAACCGTCCCGGTTGAAGACATCGCCCATCGAACTGTTCCGGGCGTTCTGGATGGCTGTGCCGGAAGGAATGATGATGGGGAACTTGTAATTTTTCATCACGGTCTGCGAAGTTTTTACGATGGCCTGATACATCTTCAGTTGGTCTTTTCCGTAGCGGGGGAATTCCTTATGGGTAGCGTCGGCGGAATAGGCCCAGGTCTGATGCCACATAAAGATCGTCGTGGCCGCGACACGCCTGCGGACAAAGGCGCGGAGCCCCTGAAGATAGGGCTCGTAGGTCTCGTATTCACCCGACACGCCGCTTGCCTGCTGGAAACTCACGTAGTCCCAGGGCTCGTCGGCCAGGGCAAACTGCAGGGTGGTGAATTTCCGCGTCTTCTTTTCTCCGTTGACGACTTTCCGGTAGGAATAATCGTCCACGCCGGTGATAGTGTTCTGGAAATGCCTTTCCAGCGAGCAGCCGCCGATATACATATTGCCGATGATGACGGGGATGCCCTCGGCGTTGAAGAGTTCCCACAGATATTGCTCTACGGAATCCTGGGAGAAGCTGTTGCCGATGGCCAGTATCCGGAGCGTGTCCTTTTGCTGCGCCTGCGCGGACCACGAAATGACAAAGGAAAAAAGAAGAATGGCGAAAATACGTTTCATTATAAATAATAGGTTAAAGGGTTGTTTTCGCAAAAATACATAAAATTTCTCGATTTTAGGGGGGGATTATTCGTTCAACAGTCTTTCCGGGGGGCAGTGGAGGGCACGGGAAAGGCAGATGAGGGTGTTGGCTTCCGCGCGCGAAAGGTCTTGCGAGCCTTGTTCATAAGCACGAATCATCCGAAGGGAAATACCGCTGAGGTCAGCCAGGTCCTGTTGGGTGAGGCCGTGCGTTTTCCGTAGGAGTTTAATGGGGGAGGCGGCTTGTGGTTTTGCAACTTGAAGGCGCCGTTCCGCCACGGTGAAAAAGCGGGTGATGTCGGCTTCGTGCAGGGGATAGTACAGTCGGTGGATTTCTTCGATAGGAAACACTTGGTCGATTTGTGCGAAATCCAGCCCCGAGTTCCATTGGAGTTGCGCCAAGGCCCATCCGGTCCAATAGATATCATCCACATCGCACCCAATCTCCGTGTTGTCTTCCTCTCTGTCCAATACCGACAAGGCCAGTTCGATGCCCGACATTCCGGCGACGTATTTTGGATGCCCGACGGCAAACATACGGGCTTCCCGACTCACCAGAAAGCGGTCGTAAAATGCCCGCAGCGGCATCCCAAGCCCGTTAACTGCGTAACTGAGCATCAGTCCCAGTTTTTCCTTGGAGTATTCTAAGTAAATCTCATCGTAGGCGTGCATCGTCGTTCCTCCATTGGTTACGGACAATGTCAATGGCAAAGGTGCCCTCGGTCCAATTCTTTGATTTCATTTTTCGAAAAGCGGCTCGTGCGTCCCTGTCCCTCTTCATTCTGCGGGCATAGTACAAAGGGATGTCCACCGATTGAAAAGTAATCAGAGTCAGGGCTTCATAGGCCCGTTCACTCTGCAGAAAATATTGTTCGCCCAGGTTGCCGAGTTTGAGCGCCTTGCCCAAATGTTCCAGGCTGATGGTGCCCCGAAGAAATGAGGACGCGATGTCGAAATAGGAGTCGTCCGCTCGGTAGCCGACAAGAATGTCGTAATGCGACAGGTCGGGCAGAAAGTTTTCCAGAATATAATCTTTGATTCTGGCAGGGAACGGTTCTTTTACATCGAAATGGCGGTTTTTAAGCAGGAGGGCCAGCCAGTTCAGCAGGTGGTAGTCGGGAGCATTCAGCCGGCAGATGGAAAGGGGAACGGTCGGGTCGAAGCTGTAATGATTGACGATGGCCTCGTATTTGCGTTCCGGAGCGTCCCAGCCGCAGGCCCATTCCCGGGCCAGTTCCAAATCTGTCGTGCAGTAAAATCCCTGCCCGAAATCATTGTGGACCTTCCCGCCTGTCGGTGTCGGACGCTCGACTATGTGGTCGGAGCCGTGAAACAAATTAATTCCATTCATAAAGTTGACGTTATAACGTTACTTTATGCAAAGGTAAGAATTTTTGGGAAAAATCAGCGGGATTCGAGTGAGAAAGGCGTGGGACAAGGGGGAGCGGATTTGCGCGGGCTTTGACCGATGTTGAAAGCTCATCTCGCTCTCTCCGAGATTTCGTCGCTACGCTCCGAGAGCTCTGCGAGGTTTGCCTGCGCGGGCTTTGCGAGATTTCGTCGGGCTAGCGCCCGCCGAGAACTCGTTCCCTCCCGGAGGGTCCGTTCAGCGCGAAAACAGCTGGTGTCGGCCAAGGCCGACATGCTGTTCGGTGTTTAGGCGGGACCAAGCTAGCTTGGTCACCACCTAAAACACAAACAGCCAGTCGCTTCGCGACCAGCTGTTTTAGCGCTGCGGAGAGAGCGAGATTCGAACTCGCGAGCCGCTTTTGACGACCACACGCTTTCCAGGCGTGCCTCTTCAGCCACTCGAGCATCTCTCCAATCTTGTCAATCTCTCGGAAATTTTGGATTATTTTCCGATTGAGGGTGCAAATTTAACATAATTTTTGTTACTTTGTAAACTTTTTGAAAAGAATTTGAATTTATGGAGCGAAAACAGTCGGTCAGAATACAGACTTCCATCCTGAATGGGGTGGAGAAAAAGATTTTGGTGTGGTTGGCTGAGCGGCAGCCGAGGTGGATTACTTCGGATTTTCTGACAGCCGTCGGTTTGGTCGGCGCCTTTCTGGTGGGACTGGGCTACGCCTTGTGCTGGATTGACCCGAATTTCTTGTGGCTTTCCAGTTTCGGTCTCTTCTTGAACTGGTACGGTGATTCTTTGGATGGCACGCTGGCCCGTGTGCGCAATACGCAGCGTCCATTGTATGGTTTTTTCATCGACCACAATGTGGATGGCATCGCGATGACGATGATCTGCCTGGGCGCCGGACTTTCACCTTATATCCATATCGGACTGGCCCTGATGGTGCTCGCGGTGTATCTGCTGCTTTGCATCTATGTGTATATCAGCGCCCATCTGCGTGGAGAGTTCAAGCTGACCTACGGCAACCTCGGTCCTACGGAGTTCCGTGTGGTGTTGATTATCGTCAACTTGATTTTCTTGTATGTAACCCCGCTCAGGACTTTCCAAGGTCACCTCAATGTGTTCGGCGCTGATTTTACTTTCGGCGCCTTCGACATCATCGCCGCCATCGTGCTGGTCGTGCTGATCGTGATGCATATTACCAGTCTGTTTGCAGACGGCAAGAAGTACGCGGATGAAGACCCGATCCCCGGGGATGGGGAAGGTCCCTTTGGTAAACGGTAAACTTGACAGAGGCCTCCAAGCAACGCTGAACGAATTATGAATACGGACAGAATAAAGGATTTATTGAAGACTTTCTCCAAGTTCTTCGTTTCCAATATTCTGGGTACCGTTGTCGATACCATCGTCCTTTGGTTGTTCGCCCACATCATCTTCAGCGACCAGTTCTATCTGTGGACGCCGTATTTCTCCAAGAATATCGTCTCTCCGATCATTTCCTTCGAGTTTGCCGTATTGACCAACTATCTTTGCGCATACTATCTGACCTGGCGAGGGCGCCTGCGTCTGCAGACCCTTTCCAAGTTTCTGGTTCATTACCTGAAATACAACCTGACGGCGACCGGAGCCTTTTTTATTAAAATGGGCTTCCTGCTCTTGTTTCAGAACCTGTTTCACTGGGATGTCGTCATCTGCAACCTCGTCGCGTTGATTTTCTCCGGAAGTTTCAATTTCGCGATGGGCGAGTGGTGGCTGTTCCGTAGAAAGAAAGAAGAAAAATGATGAAGAACCGTTATTGCCTTTTGCTGTTTTTGTTGTTTGTCTGGACGGGGAGTCTTTCCGCCCAGTCGGTACGGCAGGACGAACAGGAAGTGCTGCGCCAGACGGATGGCGGCGTGTATAATGTCTATGACGAGAATGCCCCGAAAGTGATTACGGCTGTTCCCAAGGGCTATGAAGTCGTGGGCGTCAGCCACTATGGCCGTCACGGCTCGCGCTACTGTACGGATTCCTACCGGGAGATCGCCGACAATCTGGAGGAACTGCATAAAAAAGGCATCTTGAGCGAACGCGGGGAGATGGTGTTTGAGACCTACAAGGCGCTCATTCCCTACGTGGCCGGCCGGGAAGGGGAGTTGGTGCAACTGGGGCGCCGTCAGCATAAGGGCATTGCAGACCGTATGTATCACAACTATCCCAAACTCTTCACGACGGATGCGACCCTGTCTGCCCGGAGCACGCTGGTACCCCGCTGCATCGAGAGCATGAGCGCGTTCTGCGAACAGTTGGCGCGTCTCTGCCCGGATGTGGAGATTCCACAGGAGGCCAGTATGTATTATCTGGGCGAGGTCTCCGCGATGCAGGATTATGTCTATTACTACAATGTAGATTATAAGAAACAGTCTAAAAAACTGAAGAAGGAGTGGGAGAAGAAAATTCTTCATACGGAATCTTTCCAGAAAATGCTCTGCAAGGATTGCGAGGACAGCGTCCCTCATTTGAGATCCCTTGCCCGCAACTTGCGCAATGTCTATTTGTCGCTGCCCTATGTGGATGATTGCGATCCGGCGGCTGTCGCGGCGTTCCGCTATGCCATTGACGGGAAATCCTATGTGTCCGTTTCGACCGGGGATCTCCTGCCCGACCTGCCGCCCCTCTTCGACGACGAGACGTGGAAACAAATCGGAGACGTCGCCAAGTCGCGCCATTTGGTGGAAGTATATTTCCCCACTTTACACCATAGCGTGCTGAATATTTTTATGGTGGATAAGATTATGCGGATGGTGGATGAAGACCTGGCCGCCGGCAAGCCTTTTGTCCGTCTCCGTTTCGGGCACGACAGTATTCTGCAAGCCACACTCAAGGATTTCAGCGTCCGTGGCTGGCAAGTCTGGGATGCCTGCGACACCCTCACGCAGGAACAGGCGATGTGGAAAACGCTCCGTGAATGGAGTCTGTCACGAATCCCGATGGCCGCCAACTTGCAAATGGTTTTTTATCGCAAGAACGGCGTGTCTGCGGGCGGCAAAAAGACGAAAGACGCTCCCGAAGTGCTCTTCAAGATGTTGCTCAACGAGAGCGAACTGGAGCTTCCCATTCCTGCGGTTTGCGGCCGCACCTACGACTGGGCCGTGTTCAAGGAATATATGGCTCCCCGTATTGAAAAAGGAAAGCTGCGCGCACAGCCGTTCCTGAAATATCCCTATCCGATTCATTAGTTCGGTATCTGTATGACTTTGTTATTGGCATTTTTGTTGGGCGCGATGGGCATATCCTTTATATGCTCTATCTTGGAAGCCACATTGATGAGTACGCCACTTTCCTATATTACGATGCGGGAGGAAGAAGGCTATAAGCCGGCTTCTTTGATGAAGAATTACAAGCAAGACTCGTCCCGCGCGTTGGCGGCCATCCTTTCCCTCAACACCATCGCCAACACCATCGGTGCGGCGGGCGTCGGCCAGCAAGCCAATATCCTCTTCGGCAGCGCCTGGTTCGGACTGGTGAGCGCCCTGACCACGATTTTGATTCTCGTTTTTGCGGAAATCATCCCCAAGACCATCGGGACCACCCATTGGAAATCCCTGATGGGCCCCACCGCCATCACCATCAAAGGCCTGATTTTCTGCCTGTATCCCATTGTTCTCTGTGTGGAAATCCTTCAGAAATGGATTACGCCCAAGGAACAGGATACCAACACCGTTTCCCGCGAGGAGGTGAGTGCGATGGCAGATGTCGCCGAAGAGTCCGGTCAGTTGGACGAGGATGAAAACGAAATCATCCAGAACGTTATCAATATCGATGAGATCAAGGCTTCCGAAGCGATGACGCCCCGCGTGGTGGCTGCCATTGCCCCCGAATCGATGACGGTCAAAGCCTTCTACAAAGACCGCCGTTATTATCACCACAGCCGCATCCCTGTTTACGACGGCAACGACGAGTATATCACCGGTTATATCCTTCGGATGGATGCCCTGCAATTGATGGCCGAGGACAAATACGACAAGACCCTGCGGGATATCAAGCGCCCCATCGAGAGTTTTCCGGAAGATACGCCCTTCGGCCAGATTTGGGATACGATGTCCGAGAAAAACGAGCAGATAGCTGTCATCATCGACGAGTATGGCTCATTCCAGGGCATTGTGACGATGGAAGATGTCATCGAGACTATCTTGGGCGATGAAATCGTGGATGAACGCGATGCGGTCGTCGATATGCAGCAGCTGGCTCGTGACAAGTGGAAAAAACAGCGTAAATCGCTGCCTCAGACCCCTAAGAACAATCCTTCTTCGAAATAAAAGATTATCCTGTATGAAGTACACCCATCTGTTTCGGCCTATGCGGGTGTTAGCCGCCGCTTTTCTGCTCCTGCTGTGCGGAGCCTGCCAATGCGAGGAAAAGAACGCTCCTCTGACGGATGCTTTGCCCTCGGACGCTTGGACGGTTTCCGAATGGATTTCCGTTGTGAACGCCCCTGTCGTGGATCGGAAAGTCGGGGGTTGGACCACTTCCGCCCGTGCGGCGGACGGCGCCTCCTGGTTTGTAGCGGACGTGACCAACGGCAAAAAGGTTGTTTCCGCCCGTTGGATGACCGCCGGTTTGGGTGTGTATTCCCTTTATCTCAACGGACAGCCCGTCGGACAGGAACAATTCCTCAAACCGGGTTTCACGCACTATGCCAAGACCAAACTTTCTTTCACCTATGATGTCACCGATTTGCTGAAAAAGGGAAATGGCGCGACCAACCAACTGGCGGCGCAGGTGACCCCCGGCTGGTGGGCGGACCGCGTGGTCAGCCGTTCCGGACAAATCGGAATGACAGGACGTAAATGTGCTTTCCGCAGTGTCCTGGAGCTCTGTTTCGAAGATGGAAGTTCCCAATTGTTCGGTACCGACACCCTTCATTGGAAGGCCGGTATCGCCGGTCCGGTCCGGCATGCCGATATTTTCGACGGAGAAGAATATGACGCTCGCATCAGGCCCGGCTATCTGACTCCGGACTCGCTTTCCACCCCCGAAATCAACCTGGAGTTCCAAGGGGAAATCCTTCCGACCAACGGGGCGGAAATCTATCTTCGCAAGGATATTGCCTTGCAGCCGGTGCAGGCTTACACCTGGAAAGATACGCTGGATCGCAGCGAAGATGCCTACGGTAAAGTCAATATCGTCAAAGAATTCGCCCTTGGTGAAACAATGGTAATCAACGCCGGCGAGCAGCTCGTGGTGGATTTTGGCCAGAATGCAGCGGCCGTGCCCGAGTTCTGTTTCAAAGCGGACGAGGGAACCACCCTGACCGTGCTGCCCGGTGAGATTCTCAACGACGGCTGCGGAGCGAAAAGCCGCGGAATGGACGGCCCGGAAGGCTCCGTGCATCGTACGAACCTCCGTACTCCGAAGGATTGTTTCCGTATGGATTACACTTTTGGAAAGAGCAAGGGCTGGGTGCGCTATCACCCGCAATGCACGTTCTTCGGATACCGTTACATTGCCGTTTATGCCGACGCTCCCGTCCAGATTCGTTCCGTTCGCTCCATTCCCGTTACCTCTATTTCTAAGGAAATGGAAATAGGACGGATAGAAACGGGTGATGCAAGTATCAACCAGTTGCTCTCCAATGCGTTTTGGGGACAGTTGAGCAATTATCTGTCAGTCCCGACCGATTGCCCGCAGCGTAACGAGCGTCTCGGCTGGACGGCCGATACCCAGGTCTTTGCCGAGACGGGCACTTTCTTTGCCAATACGGACGGCTTTTTCCACAAATGGACCCGGGATATCCGGGATTGTCAGCACGAAAATGGTGGTTTCCCGGGCGTGTGCCCTCCGGGAATGTCCGGCTTCAATACCTTCCGTTTCGGCTGGGCGGATGCCGGCGTCATTGTTCCTTGGATTGTATGGAAACAGTTCGGCGACACTTCCATCGTGGATGAGAACTGGGATGCGATGGATCGCTATGTCTCTCATCTCAACGAGACACGGTACGAGCATCAGTATGTCAAGGAGGATAACGGCAACTACCAATGGGCGGACTGGCTCAGCTACGAGCCCCTCGAGAGCAGCGCGCGGCTTGCGTTCAGCCCGGACAAAAAGGGCAAGAAGACCATTCCGCTTCCCGAGGCCATCGAGTATTGGAATTTTATGGGTGGCTGCTACTGGCTGATGGATGCCGAAATGATGCGTGATATGGCTGCAGCTATCGGCCGCGATGCCGCCCGATATGAGCAGATGGTCGCGGAGGCCCGTGCCTATCTGTGTAAGACTTTCTTTACGGACAAAGGCCTGTTCAAATTGGATATCCTCAATACGATGCAGACGCCCGCATTGTTTGCGATGCGTTGCCAATTGCTGGATGGCGAAGCGCTGGAGGCGATGAAGGAACGCCTGCGCGAGAATTTCCAAGCGCACGGCGGTTGCCTGCAGACCGGCTTCCTGGGTACCTCCATCTTGATGAGCACCCTGACCGACAACGGAATGACCGATATCGCCTGGGATCTTCTTTTCCAACGCAAGAACCCCAGCTGGCTTTATTCCGTAGACAATGGCGCGACCACCATCTGGGAGCGCTGGAACAGTTACACCATCGAATCCGGCATGGGTCCGAAAGGGATGAACAGTTTCAACCATTACGCCTACGGCTGCGTCGGCGAATGGATCTGGGAGACCGCCGCCGGCATCTCCTGTACGGCCGAAGGCGCCGGATTCAAGCATATCGTGCTCAAGCCGGTTCCCGACAAGCGGCTGGGCTGGATCAAGGCGGAATATCAATCCGCCGCCGGTCTGATCAAGAGCGCCTGGCGTTATGAAGAAGACCAGTGGGTTTGGGATTTCACCATTCCGGAAGGTGCTGTCGCTTCCGTCACCCTCCCCGGAGAGACCGAGTCCAAGCTTTACGAGAGCGGAAACTATACGCTTACGCAAAAAACTATTGATTTTGCGAAATTAAATGATTAGATTTGCAATCACGCCCAATTTGAAGGGAGATAATTATTAAAATTTATAATAAATGAAAACGTATTCCACCCAAAACATCCGCAACGTGGTTCTCATCGGTAGCACAAAGTCCGGTAAGACCACGTTATCCGAGGCGATGCTCCTCGAGGGCAAAGTCATCGACCGCAAAGGTACCGTTGAAGGCAAGAACACCGTGTCCGACAACACAGAGGTCGAGCAACTTAACCAGCGTTCCATCTATTCCACTCCGTTGTATGCGGAATTCATGGACACCAAGTTCAATATCATCGACGCGCCGGGTGCCGACGATTTCGTCGGAGGTGCCATCTCCGCGTTCAAGGTCTGCGAGACCGGTATCCTGGTGGTCAACGCCCAGCAGGGTGTCGAGGTGGGTACTGAGATTTATCAGCGCTATGCCGAGACCTACAACATTCCTCTTTTGTGCGCCGTCAACCAGCTCGATGGTGAGAAAGCCAACTGGGAAGGCACGCTCGACGGAATGAAAGAAGCATTCGGCAAGAAACCCGTCATCATCCAGTTCCCGGTGAACCCCGGCGTGGGCTTCGACGGCTTCATCGATGTGCTGAAAATGCGCTACTATCATTTCCTCGACGATATGGGCAAACGGGAAGACAAAGACATTCCCGCCGAATTTGCTTCTCAGGCCGAAGACCTCCGCAACGAACTCATCGAGCGTGCCGCCGAGTACGACGAGAGTCTGATGGAGAAATTCTTCGAGTCCGGTGAACTGAGCGAGGATGAAATCCGCCAGGGTCTGGGTATCGGTATCCGCAGCGGCGAAGTGTTGCCAGTTTTCTGCCTCAGCGGCAAGAAGAACATCGGTGTGAAGCGTCTGATGGAATTCACCATCAACGTGGCTCCCACTCCCGGTGAGCGCAAAGCCAAGACTGTCGAAGGTGACGAAGTCGCTTGCGATGCTTCCGGCAAGACCTCCCTCTTTATTTATAAGACGGCCGTCGAGCAGCACCTCGGTGAGGTGGCCTACTTCAAGGTGATGAGCGGAACGCTCAATGAAGGTCAGGATCTCGAGAATCCCGAGACCGGTGAGAAAGAGCGTATCAGCGCCTTCTACGCCGTGGCCGGCAAGAAGAAAGAGAAAGTCTCCCAGATGCAGGCCGGTGATATTGGTTGTACCGTGAAACTCCGCGCCGCCAAGACCGACGCCACGTTGGCCGTGCCCGGTTTTGACAAATCCTACGAGCACATCGTGTTCCCCGCTCCTAAGTATCGTTGCGCCATCAAGGCCGCCGAGCAGAAGGACGAGGAGAAGATGAGCGAGGCCCTTTCCAAGATTTCCGCCGAGGATCCCACCGTGATCGTGGAATACCACAAGGAAATGAAACAGACCATCCTGATGGCCCAGGGCGAGCAGCACGTCAACATCGTGAAATGGCGTCTCAAAAACGAGAACAAGATCGATATGGAGACCTTCGCCCCGCGTATTTCCTATCGTGAGACCATCACCAAGATTGCTACCGCCGAGTATCGTCACAAGAAACAGTCCGGTGGTGCCGGTCAGTTCGGTGAGGTGCACCTGCTGGTCTGCCCCTACGAAGAAGGTGTCGAGACACCCCGCAACTTCAAGATCAACGGCAAGGATGTCGTGCTCAACATCAAGACGGAAGAAGCCAAAGACCTCGAATGGGGCGGCCGTCTGGAATTCTACAACTGCGTGGTCGGTGGTGCCATCGATGCGCGTTTTATGCCCGCTATCCTCAAGGGTATCATGGATAAGATGAACGAAGGTCCGTTGACCGGTTCCCTCGCCCGCGATATCCGCGTCTATGTCTATGACGGTAAGATGCACCCCGTGGACTCCAACGAAATCTCCTTCGTCCTGGCTGCCCGCAACGCTTTCAAAGAGGCTTTCCGCAATGCCGGTCCGAAGATCATGGAGCCTATCTACAACCTCGAAGTGATGACTCCTTCCGAGTATATGGGTGCCTGTATGTCCGACCTGCAGAACCGCCGCGCCCTCATCGAGGGTATGGGTACCGACCGTGGATTCTCCACCCTCAAGGCCCGCGTTCCTCTCGCCGAACTCTACAAGTACTCCACGACGCTGAGCTCGCTGACCTCCGGCAGTGCCACCTTCACGATGGACTTTGCCGACTACCAGCCCGTTCCCGGCGACGTGCAGGAGAAACTCCTCAAGGCCTACCTCGAGAGCGAAACGGAAGAGTAAGCCTCGCACATTTTATATACCACTTTTAAAGGCCCGCGTACGAAATCCGTCCGTGGGCTTTTTTGTGCGCACTTCTACTTATGTGCGGAAGCGTTGAGGAAGCGAGTGGGAAGGATAGCCCGAAGGGCGTACCTCTCGAATCCATCGCCCTCCCTTCGCGTGTAAGGTTTTTACATCAATTCAGAAAGCACGCTCCACGGAAGCGTGATACGTAGGATGCCGTACCGGGCCTCCGCGATCTCGCCCGCATCGTACATCCAGATGACCCCGCCCGGCGCGAATTTGAAATTCCCGTTGGGATGGACGGGCTCGGCCAGCAGGGGAATGTCGCGCGTTTTGAATTTCCGGTGAAACTCGTTGGTCAGAAGCTCGCTTAACGAAGCCTCCCAGCCGTTCTCCCGGAAAAGATCCGTCTCGTAAATCCGGCGTCCCTCCAATGTATAATTGTAGCCCCGCTCCCACTCGTGAACCTGCCCGAATTCATCTTCGTGCAGATAGATGTGATAACTCACCTTGTCCTTCCAGGTGCTGGCCAGATAACCATTGACATCCACCTCGTAAAACAGATCCCCACGCAGGGTGTCTCGTGCGGCAGGGTAGTTGCTTTTAAGAAGCGCATTGAAATGCTCCGCCAGAATTTTGACCTCGCGCACAAAGTCATTGTCATCATTCCGCAAACGCTTGCTCGAGGGAAGTTCCCCGTTGCGCGCCTTAAGAACGGCCTCTTTCCCGAAAACTTCGCGGAGGACGTTTTCTTTCAAGCTGTCGCAGAGTGCGGGGTAACAGACGTTTTTGTTATCTATGATGCTGTCCGGATATTCGAATACGATGGACCAGTTGTAGCGGTCGAGCAGGTCGGGGTTGGGAGAGAGCAATTCTTCACTGGCAAGTTCGATGAAACGGGTGGGGATGCGCACGGAACGCTCCTGTGAACAGGATGTCAGCAAGCAGAACAAAAGTGCGAGACCCCCGATCAGGGTCGGGGCTGACACCCGAGAGGCCGACCTGACCGGCCCTCTCATGCCTCATCCTCCTTCCAGCCTTGGGCGCGGAGCGGCAGTTCTACGCCGTCCGGCATCACCAGCGAGGCGCCCGCCTCCGGCAACGCCAGATGACCGATGACCTGCCAAGTCTGAAAATCGTGGCGGAATTTCTCAAACTGGTCGATGGGCAGCGTGAACAGGATGCGCCAGTCTTCTCCGCCGTTGAGGGCCGTGGAAGCAGCGTCAATCTGCAATTCTTTGGCCGCCTCGAAAAGTCCGCCCCCGAAAGGAATGCGGTCGAGGTAAATTTTGGCACCGAGCCCGCATTGGCCGCTCAGACGTTTGACAGCGTCGCTCAATCCTTTGTCCACGCATACGCCGAGCGCAGGATAGAAACCGGCATCCGCCATCAACTTGGGGATATCGACGTCCAGCACGGGACGCAGGTAGTCGCCGACGAGGAGTTTGTGCTTCTCCAATCCCGGCATTGCCTGCCCTTCGGTGGCGCCTTTCCTGTTATACCCGGCTTGATCGGCCATCTTTTTCGTCAGTTGGGATTTTTCGCGCTGGAGAATCTGCAGCCCCAGGAAGGCCCCGCCCACATTGCCGGAAAGGCAGAGCAGGTCCTTGCTTTTGGGCGCCGGACGACGTTTGGCGTCCAAATCCTTGATGAAACCATCGGCCGACAAAGCGATGCATAGTCCGTTGAGCGAAGCGGCGATATCCAGACTTACGCTTTCGTAGGCGTAATCCTTGGCGGCCAGGCAGATGCCCTCCCATAATTGTTGGATTTGCGCAAAATCCAACTTGGCGGACACCGCCAGATTGATGTTGAGGCAGCGGGGCATCGCGAAACGCGCATAGAGCATTGCGGTCGCCTCCACCACGCTTTTGTATCCCAAATGCTTGAAAGGGAAATAGCTTAAATCGAAGTCGATGCCCTCGGTGAGCAGGCGGCTGACGCTTTCAATGCGTCCGTTTTTACAGGCAAAACTGCCGTTCCGTGCCCCTTTGAAAGGGCATTCAGCATACAGCTTCTCGATGGCGGCCACCCTTCCCAGGGAAGCAAAGCTGGGCTGACTCTCCATGGTTTACGCTTTAAACCAGACCAGGCATTTGCCGCAAAGTTCGGAAATGGCAGCCCAGTCGCCGGAGGCGATCAATTCTTTCGGGAAGAGCTTGGAGCCCATTCCGACGGCCGTAACGCCGCTCTTGGCCCAGGCCTTCAAATTGTCTTCGGTGGGTTCGACCGCTCCGGTGCACATAATCATCGACCAAGGGAGGGGAGCCAGCACATTCTTGACGAAGGCGGGGCCGCCCACGGTACCCGCGGGGAACACCTTGACAAGGTCGCAACCCAGTTCCTGGGCCTTGACGATTTCCGTGACGGTGCCGCAACCGGGGCTGTAGGGGATGCCGCGGCGGTTGGCCAGGCGGCAGACTTCCTCCACCATGCAAGGGGAGACGAGGAAGTCAGCTCCCATCTGCACATAGAGTGCTGCGGTGGGGGCGTCGAGGATAGTGCCGGCGCCGAGGGCCATTTCGGGACATTCTACGCGGACGAAGTCGAT